>WQVT01000417.1 GCA_009785715.1 Acidimicrobiaceae bacterium
AGGTGAAGCACCAGGTACGTTGGGTGTCATGGCCGAACGGTCGACCTGGGGACAAGGCACGGCGCTCGATGCCTTGTGCCTGACGGCCGAGGCACTGCTGGCGAACACGAGCGAGACGGCATCACTGGCGCTCGCCGAGCTCGTGGTCCGTCGCTACGCGGAGCTCAAGAGCGTCGAGCGCCGCGACTTCATGATGTTCCTGCTGCGCCGCCTTGGGCCGTCCCGCGAAGCGGTGGACCTCGCCATCGATCGGTACCGGCAGGACGGCTCTGAACTTTCCCTCACGCAGCTCTTCCAGGCGGCCGAGCCACGACGTCAGGCCTTGTTTCGGAACATCAACAGTGCGCCGGGAGGTACGTGGACGGTCCTGAACATGCGCGCCGACATCCTGGATTTCCTGGATGAGTTCCCGGAGCTCGAGCCGGTCGAGGCAGATCTGTTTCACGTCCTCTCGTCCTGGTTCAACCGGGGCTTCATCACCCTCCAACGGATCAATTGGGAGAGCCCTGGTGCCGTCCTGGAGCGGCTCATCGCCTACGAGGCGGTACACGAGATCCGCGGCTGGGACGATCTGCGTCGACGCCTCGAGGCCGACCGTCGGTGCTTCGGGTTCTTCCATCCCGCCATCCCGGTTGAGCCCCTGATCTTCATCGAGGTGGCCTTAACCCAGGGGCTCGCCGGGAACATCCAGGGCGTACTGGACGGCCCGGTCCGCCCGGTGGACAGCGAACCGCTGGTCGACACGGCAACCTTCTATTCCATTACGAGTTGCCAGGAGGGGCTGCGCGGGATCCAGTTGGGGAGCTTCCTCATCAAGCAGGTTGTCCACGAGCTCTCTGCCGAGCTCCCGTCGCTGCGGCTCTTTGCGACCCTCTCTCCCGTGCCGGGTTTCGCGCGGTGGCTCGGCAAGGCGCGGGGGACGGGCTTGTTCACCTCGGACGAGAAGGCGACGTTCCGGCTGCTCGATGATCCGATGTGGTATGACAGCGCGCCGGCGCTGGATGAGCTGGAGCCGCTGCTGCTGCAGGCTTGCGCCCACTATTTGGTCCACATCAAGCGGGGCGTTCATCCAGCGGATTCGGTCGCTCGGTTTCACCTGAGGAATGGGGCGCGCCTCGAACAGATCGACTGGTTGGCCGACCTTTCGCCCAAGGGACTACGAGAGTCCCACGGGATCATGGTCAACTACGTCTACGACGAGAGCCAGGTGGCGGACAACCACGAGGGCTACGTGCACGAAGGCCGCGTCGCCCACAGTGATGCGGTCGGCGGGCTGCTGACGCACACGTCGCCCCTGTAGTCGGTCGCCCCTGCAGTCAGGCGAGGAGCCCCTCCAGTTCGTGACGGTCCGGGCCCGGCGCCCTGTAGGGCGGGTTCGAGCCGGCCACCTCGAGCACCCGCTCCGCCGCTTCCGGGCGGGCGAACACCTCGGCAGGAAGTGCGATGCAGCTGCTGACCTCAGCGAACCAGTGCAGGACCTGCGGGTCGTAGTGGCTCGCGCTGGCGAAGGCCCGAAACATCGCCACGTCCCGGTCGGGGGGATCGAAGGGATCCGGCTCACCCCGCCGAGAGGCCTCGATCTCGGGCCCGCGGATCCGATCGAAGTCCACGGTGGCGGCATGCCATGGGGCGGCCTTCGATCTGGTGGTCTCGTCCCACTCGGTCGCCAGCCGGGCCGGGTCGTCGAGGTGCGCAGCGACCCTCAGCGCGACGTCGATGCCGTGCCTCAGTCCGAGCGTGAGGCCCCGCCCGAGCGAGGGATTGGTGAATCCCCAGGCGTCTCCGACGGGCACGACGCCGGTGACGCACGGCCGGCCGTCGACCACGAACTCGCGGGTGAGGTTGGCGGGGCTCGCCACCGGGAGCACCTCGCCAAGGGGCTCGCCGTCAACCCAGTGCGCATGGAGGGGCATCGACCGCACCACGCGCTCGAACACCTCGCGATCTCGCACTCTGCGCATCGCCTTGTCGCCCCACGAGTGGTAGAGGGTCACCGACCACCAGTCGCGATCGCTCGGGACCGTGAGCACGGAGATAGACCCGACCGGAGCGAGCAGGTCGCCCCTGAATTCAGGGGTCTCGGGACCCTGGTAATACTGCGAGCTGTAGGCGAACCCGATCTCGATTCCGTGCTCCTCGGGTCGGCGAGCGCCGGCGGCCTCGAGGAGGGAGGGCAGCTGGGTGAACCGCCCGGCGGCGTCGACCACCAGGCGGGCCGAGTGGGCCTCCCCGGTGTCGGTGCGCACCCCGGTGACGTGCGGAACACCCCCGATCGCCTCCGGACCTGTCATCAGCTCCGTCGCCGCCGTGCCGTAGCGGACCTCGACGCCGGGGGTCGCTCGGGCAGCGGAGGCGAAGGCGTGGTCGATGAAAGGCCGCCGGCAGATCAGCGTGCCGAACCGGCTGAAGTCGACGCCGGCCGGGCCCCCGGGGAGCAACGCGGAAAGCCGCTCGGCGACGTTGAATGGGATCGCGCCGACCTTCTCCAGCTGGGCGATGACCGAAGGCAGATGCTCGTCGAGCAGGGCGTACCCGCCGGCCTGGAGCAGGTGGGGCTGCCGGAACTGCATGACGCCCCTGCGCTCCCAGGTCTCCCACGCCTTCTCGGGGTCTTCGGGTGGGGCCTCGTCCCTCTCCAGCACCATCGTTTCGAGGCCCTGATTTGCGAGCATCATCGCGGTCGCCAACCCCGTCGGACCCGCTCCCAGCACCACAACGTCAGCCATGTGTCTCTCCAGCCAGAAACTCGACCAGGAGGCGGTTGACCCGCTCGGGGGCTTCCCACTGCAACCAGTGGCCGGGCCCGTCGAGGCGCTCGTACCGCCAGGGGGCCGCGACGTAGTCGGAGGAGCCGGTCATCGATCGTTCGGTCAGGGCCCAGTCGCCTGAGCTCCACACGCCCATCGCCGGGACGGTGATCTTCGGCAGCTCGGGTGCCGGCTCGACGAAGGTCCTCGGGTGGAGGTTGGCGCGGTACCAGTTGAGTCCCGGGGTCAGGGACCCATTCTCCTCCAGCTCGGCGATGACGGCGTCGGCGTCGGGGTGGCGGGCCCAGGAGCGGAGGTTGGCCCACTCGTTGTCGGACAGCCACCGCTCGGCGATCCCCTCGAACTGGAAGAGCAGCATGTACCAGCTCTTCTCCCGCTGCTCGAAGCCGGCGGATCCGAACGACAGGGGATGTCCGACCGAGAGGGCGGCCAGCCGGTCGACTCGATCGGGGGCGATCGACGCGAGGGTCCAGGCGACCGCGGCACCCCAGTCGTGCCCGACGACCGATGCCCGCTCGACACCGAGTTGGTCGAGGATCGCGATCGGGTCCGAGACGAGGAGCGGCATGGCATAGGCATCGACGCCCTCTGGCTTGTCTGACCGGCCGAAGCCGCGCTGATCGGGGACGATCAAGCGGTAGCCCGCTTCCGTGAGCGGCCCAACCTGCTTGGACCACAGC
>WQVT01000418.1 GCA_009785715.1 Acidimicrobiaceae bacterium
AATCGGGTGGGCGCGGAGGGAGTCGAACCCTCATGCCTTTCTAAGGCCGCAGGGTTTAAGCCCGCTGTGTCTGCCGTTCCACCACGCGCCCCACGTGGCCAGAGCCTAAAGGGCCTAAGGGTAGGACGCGATGGCGCTGACGGCGGCGTCCTCGTAGGCGAGGAGCTGGTAGTCGGGCACCGGCTGGTTGAACACGACGGCGAAGCGGACGGGCGTGGAGAGGTCGATCTCGCCGACCATCGAGGCCGCCCCGTCGACCGAGCCGGTCTTGGCGAGCAGGTGGCCCTGCAGCGGCGGGTCGAGGAACCGGTCGGCCATCGTGCCGGTCTCCCCGGCGACCGAGACGTCGCGCAGGGCGGTAAAGCCGGGCTTGTCCCCGAGATAGAAGGCGCCGAGCAGGGTGCGGCAGGTCGTGCGGTCGTAGTGGGACAGTCCCGAGCCGTCGTACATCACCGTCCCGGTCCACGGGATCCCGAGTCGGGTGTCGACGGCTTTGACCACCGCCAGGCCCGCCGCCGTGGTGCCGTGTCCGGTCGCGTGGTAGCCGATCTCCTTCAACAGCAGCTCCGCGATCTGGTTGTCGCTCGCGCTGAGCATCCCGCGGATGATCTCCCACAACGGGGGCGATTGGATCGAGGCGATGACGACGCTGCCCGCCGGCGGGAGCGCGTCCGCCCCCGGCGCGGCGTTCACGCCGATCGAATGGAGCAGTTGGGCGAAGCGGCCCGCTGCGTAGGAGGCCGGGTCGGGCGGGACCACCGACGGGCCGGCCAGCCAGTAGGCGTAGTCCATGTTCAGGGTCAGGGCAGACAACGGGTTGATGTCGCCGTCGGCCTCGGTATAGGACGGCCAGTAGGGGTTCAGCCGCTGGGAGTCGTAGCGCGCGTCGTCACCGTGGACCCCCCCGGTGACCGTCGTCACCCCCTTGGCGCGCACCGCGGCCGCCAGGGTGTCGACGTTGGTGAACACGTCATCGCGGTAGCGGGGTTGTCCCACCCTCCAGGCGTCGAAGCGGGGCTCCTCGAGGACCGGGTCACCCCCGCCCACCACCCACAGGCCGCTGACCACCCCCCGCACCGGGGCGGCCGGCGCCAGCACCTCGGTGGTGTAGGTGTAGTTGGGGCCGAGGACGTCGAGGGCGGCGGCGGCGACGAGCAGCTTCTCGGTCGAGCCCGGCACGAGGGGCTCGGTCGCGTTGCTCTGGTAGAGGAGCGTCTTCCCCTGGGTGACCAGGATGCAGCCCGGGTCCGCGTGTCGGACCGGTGCCAGCCGGTCTGCCAGCTCCGCCTCGTACCGGTTCGTCATGCTGGCCTGGGTGAAGCCCGGTCCCGGTGCCGGCAGCGTGGTCGTGGTCGTCGTTCGCGGGAGGGTCTTGGCGACGTCGGACTTCGCGCCTGGAGCCCGCACGTGGCCGGCCCCGGCGCGTCTGGCCGAGGGGGCCACCCCGTCGGCCGGGCTCGTGGCGGCCGCACGCTCGGTCGGGGCGGTGGTGGCGGGGGAGGGGTGTGTGGCCACGGCCAGAATCGCGCCACCCCCGGCGGTCGCCAACAGGGCGGACACGACCGCGCCCACCCGCTTTCCCCTTCCCATCGACCCATACGGTAGACGGGAAGGGGTGTTGAGGACCGTTCAGCCCAGGTGCTCAGACCTCGACTGCTCAGACCTCGACGCTGACGGTCGCGTCCGGGTTGCGGCTCTCCCGCTTGGCCGTGTTTTCGAGCTGGCGCTTGTCGGCCTCGGTCGGGGTGTCCCTCGAGAGCGAGCGGGGCCAGAGGCGGTCGTGGGCCACGACGTTTGCCTCGGCGGCGTAGAGGGTCAGCCGGGCGTTCAGGTAGATGAAGGCGAGCAGCCCGAGCACTCCGGCGAAGCTCCCGTACAGCGGATTGGTGTTCGCCAGGTGGCGGGTGAGGCCGATCGCCGCCGTGTTGAGGAGGGTCCAGATCAACCCGCTCACCGCCGCCCCGGGGAGCAGGGGTCGCGTCGGCACCGCCTTGTTGGAGAGCATCCGGAACGAGATGGCGAAGAGAACGATGTTGACGACGAGGGCGGGCAGGGCGGCGACGTAGGGGCCCGCCGGTCCCCAGTTGAGCACCCTGGCGAGGGAGTTGAGGAACGTCGACGCGATCACGCCGAGCCCGAACACGGCGTACCACTCGATGCCGCGGAGGTACTTGGGCAGGGTGCTGATCCGCTCGTGGTAGGGGATGTTCCAGATCTGGTCGCAGACGAAGATAAGGGTCTGGGCGAGGCCCTGTGCGCCGAGGATCAGGCCGACGAGGCCGACCACGAGGGCCAGGACGGAACCGGACAGGGTGTGACCGGCGAGCGAGGTGACGGCCTGGCCGATGATCGGATAGCTGCCGAGGTGGTGCTCGAGGGTGTGCAGGGTACTTTCCCGCCCCTTGAGCACCCAGGCCGCGATCGTGAAGAACGCCAGCAGGAGCGGGAAGATCGACAGGAACCCGTAATAGGTGATCAGCGCCGCCAGGTAGCTGCCCTGGTCATCCCCGTACTTCTTGACGATGCCGTAGACGAAAGCCGGGACCGTGTGCTCCTGTTGGAAGCGGTCGATTTTCGCCTTTAGGCCATTGCCATCGGCATTGCCATTGCCCGGCATTCCCTCGTGGTACCCCGAGGGGGCCGCTGCATATCCACGTGCGACGCTCGGGCAGACTCGGGTACCCGATGCCCCGATGACCCCCCTTCGCATCATTCTGTTGCTGCTCGGGGTGTTTGGCGCGGTTACCCGCCCCCGGAGGCTTCCGGCCTGGTCCTTCCCTCTGGCTGCGGTCGGGATCGAGCTGGCGGTGGGGGCCGTCTCCACGGCCGACGCCCGATCGGCACTTGACCCGTTGCGGGCGCCGATCGGGTTCCTCCTGGCGGCGGTGCCCCTGGCCGCCCTGCTCGACCGGCTCGGGTTCTTCTCCTCCATGGCGGCGCTGCTCATCCGCGGCCGGCACGGGCTCGGGGGGCTGTGGGCGATGGCGGCCGTGGTGGTCGCGTTGCTCAACCTCGATGCCGCGGTGGTCCTCTTGACGCCGCTGTACGTCGGGATCGCCCGGCGGACCGGCCGCGACCCGCTCCTCTTCGCCCTCCCCCCGGTGCTGCTCGCCTGCCTGGCCTCGTCGGTGCTTCCCGTGTCGAACCTGACGAACCTGATCGCCGCCGCCAGGACCGGAGCCCGAAGCGGGGCGTTCCTCGCCAATCTCGGCCTGCCCTCGATCATCGCCGTGAGCGTCGGCTGGCTGGCGTATCAGAAGTTGGTCAAAGGTGCAGGGGCGCGCCGGCGGGCCGCGTCCCGGGATGAGACGGCGGCCGCCGTCGCCGAGGTCGTCGACCGGCAGGCGCTGCTCATCGGCGGCCTCCTCATGGCGGCGGTCCTCACCGGTTTCGTGGCCGGGCACGCCGTCGGGATCGAGCCCTGGGTGGTGGCGGT
>WQVT01000419.1 GCA_009785715.1 Acidimicrobiaceae bacterium
CGCAGGCCCTGACCTAGCCCCCGACCTCGGCTGACGATGTGGCCGCTGCCTCCGGGCGGCGGCCACATTCGCGTCTCGGTTTGGGGCTGGCGTGGCCGGGGCCGGCTCGAAGTTCAGGGCGCGAAGCGGGTGCGCTGGGGGACCCGGATCGCGCCCGGAGTTTGGATCCCGGCGGACGGCATCTCATAGGGCCGCCGTGTGGCGAGGTGAGGCCGAGACTCAGGCGGCGTCGCGTGCAGGCAAAGCGTCAGTGTCCAGTTCAATTTGCTGAGCCTTGGGTGTATCAACTTTGGCTCCGGGCTCTGTCTCGCTCTATCTTGTACGAAATGCCACACAAGTTGTACAATTCTCCACGTGAGCACGATCAACGTGAGTGAGGCCCGCGACCACCTGGCCGAGATCATCGACGCCGCTCAAACAGAGCCGGTGGTACTCGAGCGATACGGACGGCCAGCTGCGGTCTTGGTCAGCCCAGACCGCTACGAGCAGCTCCTCGACGCGCTGGAGGAGTCCGAAGACGTCGCTGCCTTCGACGCCGCTATGGCCGAGGAAGGCAACAACATCCCCTGGGAGCAGGTCCGCGCCGATCTCGGCTGGAAGTGAACCGCTACCGGATCGAGGTCCGTCCCGCGGCCGTTCGCTCGCTGCGCAAACTCGATCCCGGCGTCCGGCCCCGAATTGAGGGAGCCATCGCCCTGTTGGCGCAGGATCCGCGGCCTCCCGCGTCGCGGCCCCTGCGCGGCCGTCCCGGCTACCGGGTTCGCGTCGGCGACTACCGGATCATCTACACCATTCAGGACGACGTCCTCTTGGTCGTCGTTGTCGCTCTCGGCCACCGCCGGGACATCTACCGATGAGTCCCGATCACACGTCTCCCGCGACCAGAGCCGGGGTCAGGCGGCGACCGGGGCCGCCAGCAGCTGATCCTGCTCGACGCGCTGGCGGCGGATGGCGGGGCCGGCGAGGATCAGGTAGCTGAGGCCGCCCACGAAGATCCCGGTGTAGACGCTGAAGTCGGCGCCGCCGGTGGCGGAGGCGATCGGCCCGGTGAAGAAGTTCTGGCTGAACGCCAGGATCGAGGCCGTGGTCCCGAGGGCCTGGGAGATGATCGCGGCCCAGTTGACCCCGCCGCGGTACCAGTACAGGCCGCCGCGATCGGTCCGCTGCAGCTCATCCGGCGCGTAGCGCCAGCCCCGCAGCGCCCAGTCCATCAGGAAGATGGCCATCCACGGGGCGATCCACGCCACCACCGAGGCCGCGAAGTCGGCCAGCAGGGTGGCGAAGGAAGAGGAGAACACGGCGTAGAAGGTCACGCCGCCGGCGATGAACGTGTCGATCAGGACCGCCATCCACCGTTTGACCGGGAGGCCGAGGGCCTGGAGGGTCACTCCCGAGGAATAGAGGTCCAGGCTGTTGATGGCGAAGAGCTGCAGGAGCGCCACGATCAGGAAGGGCCACAGGAACCAGCCGGCGAAGGCTCCCGGGAAGGAGGCGAAGGGGTTCCCCCCGTCGATGGTCACGTAGGTCGCCACCGCCGCCCCGAGCGTCATGATCAGCACCTGCGGGACGGCGGTGCCGAGGAAGATCCAGCCGACGACCGCCTTCTTGGACGACGAGGCAGGGAGGTAGCGCGAGAAGTCGTTGCCGCTCTGCACCCAGCCGAGCCCCGACAGCGTGATGCTGAACGCCAGCCCCGCCATGAACACCTGCCAGCTGGCCCCGTGGTGTACGTGGTCGACCCGCACCCGGTGCGCCGTCAGGCCCGCCAGGACGGCGTAGATCACCAAGGACGGGATGATCAGCGCCCGGAGCACTTTGACCACCGTGGCATGGCCGAGGAAGGGGAGAACCCCCTGGATGGCTGCAGCCGCGAGGATGAACACGACCTTGGCTGGCGTCCCGGCGTGGAACCCGGACTTGGCGGACAGCGCCACGGCGGCGAGCACGATGAGCGTCAGGCCCTCGATCTCGAAGCCGACCTGGGTCAGCCAGTTGAAGAGTGCGAGCAGCCGGGAGCCCTGGGTGCCGAAGCTGGCGCGGGTGATCATGAAGGCGGTGGTCCCGGCGTCGGGCGCCTGGAGCGAACAGATCCCGAGCAAAAGGTAGGAAACGTTGCCGATGAGGATGATCGCGAGGCCCTGGTAGAAGGTGAACCCGAAGGTCATCAGGACGGCGCCGTAGACGAAGTACTCGAACTGCACGCTCGTGCCGGCCCACAACCCGAACATGTCGCGCGGCCGGGCCCAGCGCTCGGCCTCCGGGATGTAGTCGATGCCGCGCTGCTCGACCTTGAAGAGCTGCCCGCTCGGTGGCGCCTGCTCGGTGGTGACCATGCGTTACCCCTTGTCTGACCAGGCCACCAGTTCGGGGGCGAGGCCGATGTAGGTGCTGGGCCGGAGGGCGAGGAGGCGTGCCTCGGCGTCGGGGGGGAGTCCCAGTCCTTTGATGAACGTGGCCACGTCTTCCGCCGTCACCGTCTCGCCTCGGGTCAGTTCCTTCAGCCGCTCGTACGGCTCGGGGAGGCCGTGGCGGCGCATGACGGTCTGGATCGCCTCGGCCAGGACCTCCCACTGGCCGGCCAGGGTGGCTGCCATGGCATCCGGATCCGGGGCGATGCGCGACAGGCCGCGTAACGCCGATCTGAGGGCCAGGCCCGAGTGGCCGACGGCGACGCCCATGTTGCGGATGGCCGAGGAATCCGACAGGTCCCGTTGCATGCGGGAGACCATCAGCTTCGAGGCGAGGAACTCGAGGAGGCTGGAGGAGACGCCGGCGTTTGCCTCGGCGTTCTCGAAGTCGATCGGGTTCACCTTGTGGGGCATGGTCGACGACCCCACCTCACCGGGCACCGGCCGCTGGCGGAGATAGCCGCGGCTGATGTACTCCCAGATGTCCCGGCAGAAGTCCACGGTGATCGCGTTCCAGCGGACGAGGGCGTGGAAGACCTCCGCCAGCGAGTCGTGGGGCTCGATCTGCGTCGTGAGCGGGTTCCAGCCGAGCCCGAAGCTCTCCACGAAGGACCGGGAGACCTCGATCCAGGGGACCTCCGGATAGGCGATCTGGTGAGCGCCGAAGGTGCCGACCGCACCGTTGAACTTGCCGAGCAGTTGGGCGTTGCGGAGCTGCTCCAGCTGGCGGCGCCAGCGATGGACGAAGACGCCGAGCTCCTTGCCGAGCGTCGTCGGGGTGGCGGGCTGGCCGTGGGTGTGACTGGGCATCGCCAGGGTGGCGTGGGCCTCGGCGAGCGCTGCGACTTCCTCGGTGAGCCGGTCTGCCAGAGGCAGCCAGCCGCGATCGAGGCCCTCGCGGAGCATCAGCGTGTAGGCGAGGTTGTTGATGTCCTCGGAGGTGCAGGCGAAGTGGACGAACTCCGCCCCCGACCCGAAATGCACCCCGGCCAATTTTTCCTTGAGGTAGTACTCCACGGCCTTGA
>WQVT01000420.1 GCA_009785715.1 Acidimicrobiaceae bacterium
CGACACGAGCTACGAGGGCATCGTCCCCTACCTCCAGCGTCGCCACAGCGAGGCGGAGTCGGACTACCAGCGGGAGAGCATCGAGGGGTACATGCGCGAGGTCGCCTGCCCCGAATGCGGCGGAGCCCGGCTGAAGCCGGCGAGCCTGGCCGTGACGGTGGCCGGCCGCAGCATCTTCGAGCTGTGCGACCTGTCGCTCCGTGACGCCACCGCGGCCATGTTGGAGCTCACCCTCTCCGAGCGCGACCACCTGATCGCCGACCGGGTGCTGAAGGAGATCCGCGCCCGGATGCAGTTTCTGCTCGACGTCGGCCTCGACTATCTGAGCCTGAACCGCTCGGCCGGGACCCTCGCCGGCGGCGAAGCCCAACGGATCCGGCTCGCCTCCCAGATCGGAAGCGGCCTCGTCGGCGTCCTGTACGTCCTCGACGAGCCGTCGATCGGCCTCCACCAGCGGGACAACCGGAAGCTGATCGACACCCTGCTGCGGCTGCGGGACCTGGGCAACACGGTGATCGTCGTCGAGCACGACGAGGAGACCATCCGGGTCGCCGACCACGTGGTCGACGTCGGCCCGGGGGCCGGCGAGCACGGAGGCCAGGTCGTCGTTTCCGGCCCCGTGACGAAGCTGTTGAAGACCCGCGAGTCGATCACGGGCCAGTACCTGACCGGCCGGCGGGTGATCCCGGTCCCCGAGATGCGCCGGGAGCCCAAGGGCCGGATCACGGTCCGCGGGGCGCGCGAGCACAACCTGCAGGGCATCGACGTCGACTTCCCGCTCGGGTGCATGGTCGCCATCACCGGGGTCTCGGGGTCGGGGAAGTCCACGCTCGTCAACGACATCCTGCTGCGGGCCCTGATGCAGAAGATCTACCGGTCGAAGGAGGTGCCGGGGCGCCACCGGCGGATCGAGGGCACCGAGAACGTCGACAAGGTGATCTCCATCGACCAGTCGCCGATCGGTCGGACCCCGCGCTCGAACCCGGCGACCTACACCGGGGTGTTCGACCACATCCGGAGGTTGTTCTCCTCGACGACCGAGGCCAAGGTGCGCGGCTACCTCCCCGGGCGCTTCTCCTTCAACGTCAACGGAGGCCGGTGCGAGGCGTGCTCGGGCGACGGGACGATCAAGATCGAGATGCACTTCCTCCCCGACGTCTACGTGCCGTGCGAGGTGTGCAAGGGAGCCCGCTACAACCGAGACACCCTCGACATCACCTTCAAGGGCAAGAACATCGCCGAGGTGCTCGAGATGCCGTGCGAGGAGGCGCTGGACTTCTTCGCCAACCAGCCCGTCATCGCCCGCCACATGCAGACCCTGGTCGACGTCGGCCTCGGGTATGTGCGGCTCGGGCAGCCGGCGCCCACCCTCTCCGGCGGCGAGGCGCAGCGCATCAAGCTCGCCAGCGAGCTGTCGAAGCGCTCCACCGGCCACACCGTCTACGTGCTCGACGAGCCGACCACCGGCCTGCACTTCGAAGACGTCCGCAAGTTGCTCGCCGTCCTGTCGCGGCTGGTCGACCAGGGCAACACCGTCCTCGTGATCGAGCACAACCTGGACGTGATCAAGACGGCCGACTGGATCATCGACCTCGGGCCGGAGGGCGGCGACGGCGGGGGCCGGATCGTGGCCCAGGGCCCACCCGAGGAGGTCGCACGGGTTCCCCGGAGCTACACGGGCGAATACCTGGCGCCGGTGCTCCGCCGCTCCTGACCGGGGGCCTGGCCGCGGGGGCGGTGGCCATGGGGGCCTCTGGCCGTAGGGGCCCCGCCTGGCCGTTGTGAGTGATTTTGTGTCATGTGCGCGATTTCGGGACATGTGCCGGGGAGGTGACGCCGTTTGCCCTGTCAGCGCTCACATGGACGCGGATCGGTCACATGGACCGAATCTGCTCACAGACCCGGGCCGGGTCGGCGGCCGGGAAGAGTGCCGCTACAACAGCCGCTACAGCAGCAGCGTCGTGTCGAGGAGCGAGGCAAAGGCCGTGGCGCCGGCCGGCGAGGCGTGCGCCCCGTCGTCGGCGAGGATCCCCGAGCCCGGGGCCACGATCGCCCAGTTGATCTCCACCATGCCCGGATGTGCCGGCACGCCCTCCGCCAGGGTGGCATTGGTGGTGGCCTCCCAGGGCTCCTCGTCGTAGGTGTTGTAGAAGACCACGTTTGGGACTCCGTGCAGCAGTGACGCCAGTTCGTTGAACAACGAGCGGGTCAGGGGGCCGTTCGTGCCAAGGTCGACGACCACGGTCCGGTAGTGCGCCAGCAGTCCGCTCGCGCGGTACTGCTCCAGCCGGGCGATGCCCCCGGTCACCTGCCGCCCGGCCACGGCGTCGACCCGGATGCCGGTGCCGAAGGTGGCGGTGAGCGCCCCGCGGGCGGAGGCCATGACCGAGTCCCCGAGCGCCAGGATCGGCTCCTTCTCGGCCAGGGCGGCGGCTGCCGGCGGCAACGTCGACGGTGGCACCGCGCTGGGCGGCGTGGTCGCCGGCAGGGTGGGCGTGGTCGCCGGCGGGGTGGTGGTCGGGGGGAGCGTCGTCGGAGCAGGCGTGGTCGTCGCTGAGGTGGTCCGCCTCGGCCAGGTGACCCCCTTCGAGGTCCCCGGCGGTGCGGTCGCGGTCGCCGTCCGGAGCGTGGGAGGTGTTGGGCGGGCAAACGGGACGAGGAGCAGGACCCCGAGGCCTGCCACGACGGCGCTCGTGAGGCCGGCCCAGAGCCCTCCGCCGGCCCCGCCGCGCATCCAGTTGGGCCAGCCGGCCCACACGGCAGGCTTCTCGAACGGCCGCTCGACCAGACGGTGGGACACCTCCGCGGCCACGGCGATCAGGGCCACCCGGAGGATGAGCGCGTGCCACCCCGTCGGCGCGAGGTCGTGCCCGGGACGGGTCAGCTGGATGATCGGCCAGTGCCAGAGGTAGAGCGCGTAGGAACGGCGGCCGATCCAGCGGAGAGGCGGAAACGAGGCGGCCGGTGCAAGCCACGTGGAGGGGTGGACGACCATGACGATCAGCACGGCCGCGCAGAGATCGGCGAGCACGACCCCGCCCGGGTAGACGAACGGCGAATGGGCACCGACGGTCGCCATGAGGACGCCCAGGCAGGCGAGCGCCCCGGCCCCGAAGGCTCCGAGCAGGCGGCGGGCGGATCGGACGACCCCGGCCCGGGGCGCCCATGGGGGGACCAGGATCGACAGGGCGCAGCCGATGAGGAGTCCCTGGGCGTGGCTGTCCGTGCCGAGGAACGCGCGGGTGGGATCGGCGTGCGGGTGGGACACGGCGCCCATCCACCAACTCGATGCCGCTGCGCCGAAGAGGGCGGCGACGGCGACCAGCCGGACGTTGACCCGCCGGAGCAGGAACGAGAGGACCGGGGGCCAGAGGAGGCAGAACTGAGCCACCACGGCGGGCAGCCAGAGGTGGAGCAGC
>WQVT01000421.1 GCA_009785715.1 Acidimicrobiaceae bacterium
CCATGGCCATCGGGCATCGGTTCTGTAAACGTGCCACGCATAACACCCGTGACGGCGGTCCATTCGTCCTGTGCGATCCGCATCGGGTGCATAGCGATGTGAGTGTCTGGAGCGTACACGAACATTGCGTCCATGTCCTTTATGTGAACTTCGATGCCGTCAGTCAAGTGGCCGTCTGGAAAATGGACCCGAACATGCAGTCCGTGACTTTCGTGGAACCGGGCCCAGTCACGACGGGAGAAGACATTGAAGTCCATCTCATCGAAGGCGCGGAGATTGCGCTCCTCTAACTCAGTGGCACTCCCAAGGATCGGGAGCTCCAGTCGCTCCTGACTGGCGGCGGCATCCTGCGAAAAGCTCATGTTTCCCTCCTGTGATGGTGTTATCAGCCTCGGTAGTACGGGTTCTCGGCAGGCGTGGCAGATGACGCAAAACGGCACTTGGACCCGGACGGCCCATCTGGTGCCCCATTCCGCTGAGGTTCCCCTGCGAGTCAAGATGTTCGTCAGGCGGCAGCTTTCTGAGGGGTGTTGTCCTTGACGAACCGGGCGACCCGGTCGAGGGCGGCCTCGGCCTCGTCGAGGAGACCGGCGAACGCCTGGAAGACGTGTGGCACCCCGGGGGTGATGTCCAAAATGACGGCCACGTCGTCGGCTGCTGCCTTCTCCGCGAGGCGGGTCGCGTCGTTGAGGAGCACCTCGTGCGACCCGGCCTGGATCAACAGCGGCGGGAGCCCGGAAAGGTCGGCGAAGACCGGGCTGACCAGCGGGTCGCCCGGGTCGGTGCCGGCCAGGTAGTCCGCGGCCCGGGTCCGGATGGCCTCAGCGCTTATAGCCGGGTCGACATTCGCCTTGCCGGCATAGCTCTCGCCGGTCACGGTGAGGTCGGTCATCGGGGAGAGCAGCACGGCCGCCGCAGGCATCTTCCGGGCCTCCGCGCTCTCGGCGATGAGGAGCTCGACGGCGAGATTGCCGCCCGCCGACTCGCCCGACACGACGACGTGATCGGCGCTGCCGGATTCCTCGACCAGGGCGCGGTAGGCGACCGTGACATCGTGGAGCGCAGCAGGGTAGGGGTGCTCGGGCGCGAGCCGGTAGTCGACCGACACGGCGCGCATGTCCGTCTTGCGGGCCAGGCTGGAGGCCAACCCCACGGAGCTCTCCGCGGAGCCGAGCGCGAAGCCTCCACCGTGAATGTGAAACAGCGTGCCGCGGGGCTCGATACCGGCGATGTCGATGAAGATCACGGGGATGCCCCCGAGGTCTGCGCGCGTCGTGCGGACGTCTGCGGAAAGGGGCTGCGAGGTGAGCATCTGGTCGAGAAGGGGGCGCTGGGCGGCGACGTCCCCGCCGAGGTCGAACGGGGAATTGCGGAGGATCTGGTCGATCATCTCGCGCTGCTGGGCGGTCACTGCGATTCCTTTCGTCGCGACCGAGGGTCGGTCGGACCGTCTCGATCGTCCGGTAGACAGGGTGAGCTGCCAATCGCCCTGTTGTGATGATTCGTTGGTCGTCCGAGCGACGGTGGTCTTCGCGACGTGGGTCACGAGCGCGCCGGCCGCTGTCGCGAGATCCACTTGGACTCAGGCGTTGGGTCGAGCCGGTTCGCGGCCCATCGCCTGTACCTCAACTCGGGCTATAGCATCAACGCCCACCACTTCTTCCGGCACGTATGACACAAACAGCCGGTTCCGGCCGACAGCCTGTCGTATGGTCACCTGAGTGACGGAAATGGAGCGGCGCCGGGCCGTGGACGAGCTGATCACTCGCCAGTCATCGTCCCGGTCGACCTCCGCATCCGCCGACAGACCCTCGCGTCAGACTGCCGCAAAAAAAAGGACTCCTGACCGAATCCGTTGGCGGTGCTACGAACGCCCAGTTGCCATCTTCGGCGCATCGACAACAAGCTCGATATCAACTCTCGAATCGAGCTTTCCCGCCTGGTCTGGTCAGCGAGAACCTGAAGGAACAAGGCCCAGCGACTCCTGGAGGGCTACCTTCCTTCAGGCGGCGCACCGTTCAAGTTCTGGATGATGCGGTCATGAAGCGAGCGACGCCTTGAGTGTGATCTCTGGAACGGCGGCGAGAGCCCTGCTCACCGGACAGCCGGCCTTAGCGGTATTGGCGTGCTCGATGAAAGCTGCCTCGTCCAGTCCGGGGACCTTCCCAACCGTGACCAGCTCGATCTTCGTGATGGTCGGGACACCGTCGGCGAGCCGAAGGGTCACCGTCGCATCGGTGTGTACGGACTCGGGCGGCTTTCCGGCTTCCACGAGGATGTTGGACAGGGCCATGGAGAAGCACGAAGCGTGGGCGGCGCCTATCAGTTGCTCGGGGTTCGAGCCGGGGCCGTCCTCGAAACGGGACTTGAAGGTAAACCCGCCGCTGATCGTGTCGCCGGCTGTGAAGGTACCGGCTCCCGTCCGAAGGTCGCCCTTCCATTCTGCGGTTGCTCTTGCTGGCACGTGAGCTCCTAACTCTCTTCAGTAGTGGGAAGCTGGACACCGTCACCGCACCTCGGGTACGGGTAGCGACGGTAGGTTGTCACGGATTCGTTCGTCATGTCCTTCCTTTGGGGTCTTCGCCGGGAATGGTTCGTCGCTCAGGAATGCCCGATCTCGTGGATCACCCAGGTGACACCATTGGGGTCTGCGAAGTCGGCGATGCTGGCGTAGTCGCGCTGCTCGGGATCCGGGCCCGGTCGCCAGCCGCCCGTCCAATCGGCACGCGGGAACTTGTGGCGGGTGGCACAGACCTTCACGCCGCGATCGCTCAGCCCTCGGTGGGCAGCCTGGATGTCGGTAACCACAAGGTTGGTGTGGCGGGCAAACCCCGACGGCGAGTCGGTGAGTCCCTTGCCGATCTGAACGGAGCAGGCGAGCCCGGTGGTGTGAGCTGCACGACACGGAAGCCGCTCACGGGGTCGTGGTCCACGTCCAAGTTGAACCCAACCTGCACGGGGTAGAACGCCACCGCCCTGTCGACGTCGCTGACGGCCAGGTGACGACCTGGAGCTGGTAGTCCATCACTCTGCGGTCAGGTTGCGGTAGGCGGCGGCGACAAGGAGGGCGGCAAGCTGCTGGCCTAGGGTGACCGGGTCGCTGGCGACCTCGATGATCCAGCCCCGCCCATAGGGATCGGTGTTCACGAGCTCGGGTGCTCTCTCGAGCTCGTCGTTGCGGGCATGCACCGTCCCGGTGAGGGGGGCGATCAGGTCGTTGACGCTCTTCACTGATTCGATCTCGCCGCACGCTTCGCCCGCATGGACGGCATCGCCGACGGCGGGGGGACTGACATTGACCACGTCGCCCAGGGAATCCTGGGCGAAGTCGGTGACCCCGACACGGGCGAGCCCGCCCGGGTCAACGGGGCGAACCCAGAGGTGGTCTTGGCTGTAA
>WQVT01000422.1 GCA_009785715.1 Acidimicrobiaceae bacterium
CGGGGCCTGTTCGGCGTGTTCACCGCCGAGGGGGGACGGGTGGGGGAGCTCGACGAGGAGATGGTCTACGAGAGCCGGGTCGGCGAGACCTTCCTGCTCGGGGCCAGCACCTGGCGGATCGTCGAGATCACCCGCGATCGGGTCGTCGTGGTTCCCGCCCCCGGCCTCCCGGGCCGGATGCCGTTCTGGCACGGCGACGGGCTGGGGCGGCCCTACGAGCTCGGCGAGGCGGTCGGGGCGTTCACCCGGACGCTCGCCGAGCGGACCGATGCCGAGCTGGCCGGCACCTTCGACCTGGATCCGCTCGCCGCCCGGAACCTGCGTGCCTACGTGGCGGAGGAGTCGGAAGCGACCGGCGGGGTGCTCCCGACCGACCGCCGGATCGTCGTCGAGCGCTTCCGCGACGAGCTCGGCGACTGGCAGATCGCCGTCCTCTCGCCGTTCGGGGGGCGGGTCCACGCGCCGTGGGCGCTGGCCATCGAGGCCCGCCTCGCCGAGCGGACCGGGGCCGAGGTGCACACCGTCTGGAGCGACGACGGCATCATCGTCCGGCTTCCCGACGTGGAGGAGGAGGCCGAGGACGTGGCCGGCGGCGTGGACCCGGGCGTGCTCGAGCTGATCGCCATCGACCCCGCCGACGTCGAGGGCCTCGTGGTCGGGGCCCTCCGGGACTCGTCGCTGTTCGCCGGCCGGTTCCGGGAGAACGCGGCCCGCTCGCTCCTGCTGCCGCGCCGCAGACCCGGGAGCCGCACGCCGCTGTGGCAGATGCGCCAGCGGGCGGCGGACCTCCTGGCGGTGGCCTCCCGGCACCCGTCGTTCCCGGTGCTCCTCGAGACCTATCGCGAATGCCTGCGCGACGTGTTCGATCTGCCCGCCCTGCGAGGCCTCCTCGCCGGCATCGCCGCAGGCCGGGTGGAGCTGGCGGCGGTCGAGCTGGCGAGCCCGTCGCCGTTCGCCGGCGGACTGGTGTCCGCCTACGTCGCCCAGTTCATGTACGAGGGTGACGCGCCGCTCGCCGAGCGGCGCGCCCAGGCCCTGACCCTCGACCGGCGGATGCTGGCCGAGTTGCTCGGCACCGACGAGTTGCGCGACCTGCTCGACGCCGGGGTCGTCGAGGCCGTCGAGCTCGAGCTGCAGTCGCTCGGGTCGCGACGCGCACGAGACGCGGAGGGCGTGGCCGACCTGCTGCGCCGGCTCGGCGACCTCTCACCCGCAGAGATCGCAGAGCGTTGCGGGGATGGGCGTTCGGGGGAGGAGATCGCCGGCCCGGCGCTCGCCGAGCTGCTGGCCACCGGCCGTGCGATACCGATCCGGGTCGCCGGCGAGGAACGGTTCGTCGCCGTCGAAGACGCCGCCCGCTACCGGGACGCACTGGGGGTGCCGTTGCCCGAGGCCCTTCCCGACCCCTTCCTGGACCCCGCACCCGACGCCCTGGTCCAGCTCGTGCGCCGCTGGGCCCGCACCCACGGCCCGTTCCGGGCAAGCGAGCCGGCCGCGCGCCTCGGCATCGCCCAGAGCGAGGCCAGGGAGGTGCTGGCGCGCCTCGCCGCCGCCGGTCGGGTCGTGCGCGGCGCCTTCCGGCCGGGCGCAGTCGGTGAGGAGTGGTGCGACACCGAGGTCCTCCGCACGCTCCGGGAGCGTTCGCTCGCCGCGCTCCGACGCCAGGTCGAACCGGCGGCGCGTGAGACGCTGGCCGGATTCGGCCCCGCCTGGCAGCGTGTGGCGGGCGTCGCCGGCGACCCACCCGCCGGCGGGCCGGCCCGGTTGATCGAGGTCGTCGCCCAGCTCGAGGGCGTCCCGATCCCCGCCAGCGTGCTCGAGCGGGACGTCCTGCCATCGCGGGTCCGGGCCTACAGCCCGCGGATGCTGGACGAGGTGCTCGCCTCCGGTGAGGTGATGTGGATCGGGGCGGGAGCGCTGCCGAGGGGAGACGGTCGGGTGGTCCTGGCGCGGCGCGACGGCGCCGGGCTCGTCCTTCCCGCCTTCGGCTACGCCGGCGAGCCCTCCGCCGGGGCAGCGAGCAAGCTGCACGACCACGTCCGCTCGGTGCTCGCCGCCCGCGGCGCCTGCTTCTTCCGGGACCTCGCCCGGCCGGGGGCGACCGACGCCGAGATCCTCGACGCGCTGTGGGACCTGGTGTGGGCGGGTGAGGTGACCGGCGATTCGTTCGCCGCCGTGCGGGCCGGCGTGGCGGGTCGAAGGGCGAGCGGGACCCAGGCCGCAGGTCCGGGGCCGTTCGGCCGACCCCGCCCGCGACCGGGCCGGATCACCGTGCTCGGGCCACCCCGCGGACAGGGCCGCTGGTCACTGGTCAAGCGGGAGCTCGGCCCGACGGGTGGCGCCGCCGAGGCGGGGGTGGCCCTGGCGTCGGTGTTGCTCGACCGCCACGGCATCGTGACCCGTTCCACGCTGCGGGCGGAAGGGGTGCCGGGCGGCTTCGCCGGCCTCTACCCGGTGCTGCGGGCGATGGAGGAGTCCGGGAGGGTGCGGCGCGGCTATTTCGTCGCCGGGATGGGCGCCGCCCAGTTCGCCCGCCCGGCCGCGGTCGACCGGCTCCGGGCGGTGCGCGACGCCCCCGGCAACGGTCCCCGGTCGGATGGCGAGGTGCTCGTCCTCGCCGCCACCGACCCCGCCAACGTGTACGGCGCGTCGCTCCCCTGGCCGGTCAAGGGCCCGACCCGGGTGCCCGGCGCCTACGTCGTGCTGGCGTCCGGCGGGAGGGCCCTCGCCTACCTGGAGCGGGGCGGGCGGGGCCTGGTGGCGCTCGCCGAGCCCGACGGCACCTGGGAGGAGGCGGTGGTCGCCACCCTGGCGGGGCTGGTCCGCAACGGGCGGTGGCCGCGCCTGGTCCTGCAGCGCTATCCGGAACCGCTCGAGGCGGTCCTGCTCGCGGAGGGCTTCACCCCCTCCCCCAGGGGACTGGTCCACTACGGGGCGTCCCCGACCCCGGTGTCGACCGCGCCCCGCTGAGCGAGCCTGGCACCGCCGTCCGGGCCGGCCCCGCTACGTTCTGGTGGTCGTGCTCAACGTCTTCGAGGTTCACGAGGTCGACGACGAGTTGGAGGCCGCCGTCGCCGGCCTGCTCCCCCAGCTGTCCCGGAGCGCCCCGAAGCTGACCCGGGAGCAGCTGGTGGCGCTCGTGAGCCACCCGGCGATCACCTTCCTCGCCGTCCGGGCCGATGAGGGGCCGATCATCGGGATCCTCACCCTCGCCCTCTTTCCCCTACCTACCGGGCTCCGAGCGTGGATCGAGGACGTGGTCGTCGACGCCGCGGCCGCCCGGCAGGGTGCCGGAACCGCACTGACCAGGGCCGCCATGGACCTGGCGCGCGCGGCCGGGGCGAGGACCGTCGATCTCACCTCGCGGCCGAGCCGGGAGGCGGCGAACCGGC
>WQVT01000423.1 GCA_009785715.1 Acidimicrobiaceae bacterium
CGAGATCTTCGCGACGGCTATCCCGGGCATCAAGGACCTGCTCGTGATGGGCAAGGTCAAGCAACTGGAGCGACGCATGGCGGCCGGCGAGGCCGGCTCCCCCGACCTGATCGTCGTCGACGCACCCGCCGCCGGCCACGCCGTGACCTTCCTGGCGAGCGCCCACGGGGTGCTCGACGCCGCCGCCGCCGGCCCGCTTCGCGCCCAGGCCACGGACGTGGTCGAGCTGCTCGGCGACCCGAGCCGTTGCCAGGTGCTGCTCGTCACCCTGCCGGAGGAGACGCCGGTCAACGAGGTCGTCGACACCGCCTTCCACCTCGAGGACCGGGCCGGCGTGAAGCTCGCCCCGATCGTCGTCAACGGGCGGTATCCCCGTCTCGACCTGGCCGTCGACGCAGCCACGGCGGGCAAAGAGGCGCTGGTGTCGCTGAGCGACGCCGAGATCCTGGCCCTCGACGCGGCGGCCCGGTTCCGTCGGCGGCGCCAGGCGCTGCAGGAGGAGCAGATCGAGCGGCTCCGGAGGAAGCTGCCGCTGCCCCAGCTCACCATCCCGCACCTTTTCACCACGGAGATCAACACCGAAGGCGTGGAGCGCCTCGTCGACGCGCTCAGCGTCGCGGTCGGAGGCCTCCGATGAGCATCGAGGGGCTGGTCCGGGAGCGGAGGGTGATCATCTGTGCCGGTTCGGGAGGGGTCGGCAAGACGACGGTCGCCGCCGCCATCGGCCTGGTCGCGGCCCGGGCGGGGCGGCGTGCGTGCGTGGTGACCATCGACCCGGCCCGGCGGCTCGCCGACGCCCTCGGTCTCGCCGAGCTCGCCAACGATCCCCGTCCCGTCGAGGGCATCGGGCCGGGCGAGCTGTGGGCGCTGATGCTCGACACCAAGAGCACCTTCGACGCCCTCGTCCGCCGCTACGCGGCGACGCCCGACCAGGCCGAGACCATCCTCGCCAACGGGCTCTACCGCAACATCTCCGGCGCGCTCGGCGGGACGCAGGAGTACATGGCCGTCGAGAAACTGTGGGAGCTGGCCGACGACCCGCGCTTCGACCTGGTCGTGGTCGACACCCCTCCCACCCGTAACGCGCTCGACTTCCTGGAGGCCCCGGAGCGGCTGAACCGGTTCCTTACGAACCGGGTGTTCCGGGCGCTGATGATGCCGACGAGGGTCGGCCTGCGGGCGGTGAACGTGGCGACGCAGTTGTTCGTCCGGACCGTCTCTCGCGTGATCGGGGGGGAGGTGGTGGGCGACGTGCTGGCCCTCTTCACCGCCTTCGACGGGATGGAGGAGGGGTTCAGGAGGCGGGCGGGTGAGATGACCGAGATGTTGCACGACCGGGGAACCGCGTTCGTCGTGATCGCCGCACCTCGACGCGACGCCGTGGCCGAGGCCCGTTTCTTCGCCTCGCACCTGACCGCCGGCTCGTTGCCGCTGGAGGCGATGGTCGTGAACCTGGTCACGCCGCAGTGGGGGCCGGCGCCGGCGGGGTCGTTCTCGGGGGCGCTGGCGGAGCTCGTCACGAACCTGGCGGAGCTTTCGCGGACGGCCGAGGGCGAGGCGAAGCAGATCGAGCGGCTCGTCGCTGGGCTCGGGGACGTGGCCCTGGTGCGCGTCCCCACCTTCGATGCCGACGTCCACGACCTCTCGGGCCTGGGTGAGGTCGGCCGGTTCCTGGTGGCGCCGGCCCCGAGCAGCGGCCCTCGGTGAGATCGGCCGGCTCCCGTGGCGGCGGCTCCGGACAGCCCCGGGGGAGATCGGCCGGCTCCCGGTGGCGGCGGCCCCGGACAGCCCTGGGTGAGGTCGGCCGGCTCCTGGTGGCGGCGGCCCTGAGCAGCTAGGACACGCTGTCCGGGTCGTTCTCCTCGAGTGCCTTGATGGCCTCTTCGACGGTTTCGGTCACCGTCACGATGCGGTCGAAGCCCGTGGTGCGCAAGAGGCGGGTCAACGTCGGGCGGTTGCAGGCCACCGCCACGTCCCCGCCGAGCTCTCGGGCCCGGCGTATCCCGCCGATCAGGGCACCCAGACCGGCGGAGTCCACGAAGGGCACCCCCGACATGTCGATGATCAGCCGGTGGCTCGACGCCATCTCTGCCAGGGCCTGGCGGAATTGACTCACGGTAAAGGCGTCGAGTTCGCCGACCGGACGGCAGATCGTGTAACCCTGCGGCGTCTCGTCCCGATCGATTGAAAGCACAGAACCTCCTTGGCCCCGATCAGGGCTTCGAGACGCAGCCAGAGCAGACAGGCGGCAACCGCCGTGCCGGCCGGCGCTGTCCGTCCGTCCTCACGGGCTTCACGGGATGGTACCCATCCGGGGACCCGGGGTACCCTCCTTGGGTGCCTGAGATCTTGATCGCTACGGATGCCGACGCGGTATTCGAGGAGGTCAGTTCGGTCGTCGCCGGGCCGGACACCCTGATCAGGCGGGTCCGAACCGGGCCCGGCGTCCGCGACGCGATCAACGCCCGCCCGGTCGACCTGGCGATCGTCGACCTGCAGATCGGGACAATGGGGGGCATCGCCGTGGCCCTTGACCTGCGCCTCGAGTCCGACGCCGGCCGCCTGGCCCCCGCCCCGGTGCTCCTCCTCCTCGACCGGCGGGCCGACGTATTCCTGGCGCGACGCAGCGGGGTCCAGGGCTGGCTCCTGAAGCCCCTCGACCCCCGGCGGGTCCGCCGGGCGGTGGCCGCCCTGCTCGACGGTGGCACCTTCCACGACGCCACCTACCTGCCCCAACCGGTGGCGGTGCCGCTGGGTGGTGGCGACGGCTCTGGTGGCGGGCGCGAGGACGGCGGCGGCGACTTTGCTGGCGGCTCGAAGGACCGCGAGGGTTCGGTCGAGGGTTCGCTGGAGGCGGAGGACCGGGCCGAGGCTGGCTGAGGCCTTCGGTGGGTGGCGGGATGGCCGGTGGCGGGATGGCCGGTGGCGGGATGGCCGGTGGCGGGGTGGCCGGTGGCGGGGGTGGCCGGTGGCGGGGGCTTTGTGAGCGATGCGCGTCCATGTGAGCGATCGGCTGCCATGTGAGCAGGAGGTGGTCAAATGGCGTCAGTATCCCGTCACATGGCCGGGATCTCGTCACATGTACGGGAATCACTCACAAAGCCACGGCGATCCACGGTGAGGCACCGATCCCATTCGACCGAGACTCCCCTCACCTCGCCGATGTCGGCTAGTGTCTGATAGCCGGGCCCGAGGGCCACGGACAGCCGGGAAGTAGCGCAGCTTGGTTAGCGCGCAGCGTTCGGGACGCTGAGGCCGCGGGTTCAAATCCCGCCTTCCCGACCGGGGCAGGGGCCATAGACGACATCCGTTGTGGTCTATGACCGTTGCCGAACGATGGTCCACGGTCAAGCGGGGCACCAACGGTCGGTGCCTTGCAACCCTTGCCG
>WQVT01000424.1 GCA_009785715.1 Acidimicrobiaceae bacterium
CTTCTGGGTCAGCACGTGGACGACGATCGGGCCGTCGAAGGAGGCGGCCTGCCACAGGGCCTCCTCCATGCCGGCGATATCGTGCCCGTCGATGGGCCCCACGTAGCGCACTCCCAGGGCCTCGAAGAACGCCGGCGGCTCGATGACCTCCCGCACCGCCGAGTAGAAGCCCTGCAGGCTCGTGTACGCCAGGCCGCCGACACCCGGGAGCTCCCGCAGCTGGTTCTCCATCTTGGAGCGGATCGAGTTCAGCCCGGGATGCAGCCGCAGCTTCGTCAGGCTCTCGGAGAGCCGGGAAATCGTTGGGGCGTAAGAGCGGCCGTTGTCGTTCAGGATGACCACGACACGGCTATCGGAATGGCCGAGGTTGTTCAGCCCTTCGAAGGCCATCCCGCCCGTCATGGCTCCGTCGCCGATGACGGCCACCACGTGGCGGCCCGGATCGGCGCTGCGGGCCACGCCGGCCGCCATGCCGTGGGCATAGGACAGGATCGTGGAGGCGTGGCTGTTCTCGACCCAGTCGTGGACCGACTCGGCGCGCGAGGGGTAGCCCGACAGGCCGCCGCCCTGGCGCAGGGTGGCGAACAGCTCCTGGCGCCCGGTGATCAGCTTGTGCACGTAGGACTGATGGCCGGTGTCCCACAGGAGGATGTCCCGGGGGCTCGAGAACACCCGGTGCATCGCAAGCGTCAGCTCCACCGCGCCGAGGTTCGAGCCCAGGTGTCCGCTCGTCCGCGAAACGGCCTGGACGATGAACTCGCGGATCTCCGAGGCCAGCGTGTTCAACTGCTCCTCGTTCAGCCGGCGGAGGTCTGCGGGGCAGGTGATCGCCTCCAAGAGCATTTCCCAAACGTACTCCCACGACGGCTGAGGTTGCGGCAGCCCCCCTGGTGGCCGCCAGGGGAGGCCTCCCCCGGCGGCCACAAGGGGGCCGCCCGAGCACACGCCCCCTAGGCTTGCGGCCAGTGGACCGCTACCAGTACCTGCTCGTCCTGGCCGCCTGCCTGCTCATCACGCTGCCACTCGAAGTCGTGATCGGGGTCCGGGTCTGGCGGCGGCCCCGCCGGCTCGTGGCCAGCCTGGTCGCGCCGTTCGTCCTGTTCCTGGCTTTCGACCTCGCCGCCATCACCGCCGGCTATTGGCGCTTCAACCACCGCTACGTGACCGGCGTCGACCTACCCGGCCGCCTGCCGGTCGAGGAGGTGGCGTTCTTCCTCGTGATCCCCATCTGTGCCCTGCTCACCTATGAGGCCGTGCGGCGACTGGGCGGGGCCCTCTCGGCACGCTCGGCGCGCCCCGAGCGCACCGTTCGCCCCGCACGGGGGGCCAAGCAGACGCATCAGGGGGCCTGAGGCTCGTGTACCTGCTGTGGTCGCTCGTGGCCGTCGCGGTCGTGGTCGGGCTGGAGCTCGTCTGGTTGCGCACCGGGTTGTTCCGCCAGGGCAGCTTCTGGGTCACGATCGCCGTCGCCTGGGCCTTCCAGATCCCCGTCGACGGGTGGCTCACCAAGCTGTCCGCGCCGATCGTGATCTACGACGAGCATGACCTGAGCGGCCTTCGGTTCCCGTGGGACATCCCGATCGAGGACTTCGTCTTCAGCTTCGCCCTGGTCACCATGGTCCTGCTGATCTGGGTCGCGCTCGGGCGCGCCGCCCCGGCCGCCGGTTCGTCCGGCGGGACCGATGGGGTCGCGGACGCCGGCCGGGGCCGCGATGCCGGAGCAGCCGGCGCCGGAGGGGCCGGCGGCGCCGGAGGGGCAGGCGGGTAGCGTGGCCGGCGTGCTCCGGGGCGCGCTCGTGGCGACCGCCGCCTTCACGGCGATGGAACCGGTGGCCTATGCCGCGCACCGCTGGGTGATGCACGGCCCGGGGCGGGCGTTGCACGACTCCCACCACCGCCCGGGGCTCGAGGGCCGGGAAAGGCTCGAGGCGAACGATCTCTACCCGCTGGTGTTCGCTGCGGCGACGGTCACCGGCATGGCGGTGGGGGCGGGCGGAGGCCGGGCGAGCGCGGGCGGCCGGCGGTCCGGGGTCGTGCTGGCGACCGGAGCCGGAGTCACCGCCTACGGGCTGGCATACGCCTTCGTGCACGACGTGTACATCCACCGCCGGTTCGGATCGGTGCCTACCGTCCCCGTGTTCGAACGGCTGCGCCGCGCGCACGCCTGCCACCACCGCGACGGCGGGGAGCCCTACGGGATGCTGTTCCCCGTCGGTGGCCGTCTTCGGGCGTGGGACGAGGACGGCTCGGTAGTGGCTCCGGACTGAGAGGCTGGGAGCCGTGACCCTCACTCCCCCCACGAACCCACGTGGCCCCGCCCCGCCCGAGTCGCGGCACAAGGTCGTGCTGCAGATCTCGGACGTCCACCTCTTGGCGGCCGGGCTGCTCAACCGTGCCGTCGACACCTACGACAACCTGCTCCGGGTGATCGCCCAGATCGACGACGGCGGCAAGGTCCCCGACGCGGTGATCTTCAGCGGCGACCTGGCCGACAAGGGCGAGCCCGGCGCCTACCAGCGCCTCCGGGCGGCCGTCGAGCCGTGGGTGTCGCGGATGGGGGTTCCCGCCGTGTACCTCCCCGGGAACCACGACGCCCGCCCGGCGTTTCGGACCCACCTGCTCGGATGGGAGGCCAACGAGGAGCCCATCGACCAGGTGATCTGGTCGGACGGCCTGCGTATCGTCGCCCTCGACTCGACCGTGCCCGGCAGGACCCACGGTGAGCTGAGGCCGGACCAGCTGACCTGGCTGGCGGCCGAGCTGGCCGTGCCCGCACCGCTCGGCACCCTCCTCGTCCTCCACCACCCGCCGATCCCCGGGCCGAGCAGCCTGCTCAGCTGGATCGCGCTCCGGGATCCCGGCCCCCTGGCGGAGGTCGTGGCCGGGACCGACGTGGTGATGGTGCTGGCCGGCCACTCCCACCACCCGTCTGCCGGCGTGCTCGGAGGCGTCCCCGTGTGGGTGTCGAGCGCCACCGCCTACCAGATGGACGTGCCCGTGATCGGGGCGAACCGGGTGATCCGGGGCGTCCAGGGAAGCGCGTTCACCTGGGTGGACGTCTTCGAGGGGTCGGCCGTGGCCACCCACGTGCCCCTGATTCCGGCCGACCGGGTGCTCTACGAGAGCCCGGTCGAATCGCTGCGACGGGCGATCAGCCTGGAGGCGTCCGGGGCCTGATCGCCTCCGTTTGGTCGGGTCCGCGCGTTAGTTGTGCCGTTACCTGCCGTATCGCCGGCTTACGGCACAGTTAACGCGGCCGCCGCCGGCCCCGCCCGGCCCCCGCCGACCCCCGCCGGCCCCACCACGCCTCCCACCTACCGGGGCCGCAGGAGCCGGGCCGCCACCGCCGCCTTGCGCCACCGCGCCACCCGCACCCGCCGCGACCAGA
>WQVT01000425.1 GCA_009785715.1 Acidimicrobiaceae bacterium
CGCGCACGGAGAGGGTGCCTCCGGAGGGGGCCACCAGGGTGGCGATGGTGCGGACGAAGGTGGTCTTGCCGGCGCCGTTCGGTCCGAGGATGGCGAGCACCTCGCCGGTCGGTGCGGAGAGGTCGAGGCCGTCGAGGGCCGTGACCTTGCCGAACCGGACCTCGAGAGCAACCGCTTCGATCAGCGGGGCTTCGGTCAATGGGGGAGTCTCGGACACCATGTGCTCCTTGGTCAATCGACTAGTGGTAAGAACGCTATAGACTGGATGAGTGGAGGTCAAGAGACTATTGGTAAGGACACCACAACGGGTAGTTCTCAGGGAACTAGTAACCTCGTAACGTGCCCGCCGCCTCGCCCGCCAGCCCGACACCGTCTCATCGACCGGCACCGCCCCCCCGGCCGTCGCCGGCGAGCCTCACCGTGCTCTGCCTGCTCCGCGCCGGGCCGCTGCACCCCTATGGCATGCAGCGGCTGATCAAGGAGTGGGGCAAGGAGTCCGTCGTCAACATCGGCCAGCGCGCCAACCTCTACAAGACGATCAAGCGCCTCCACGAGGCGGGCCTGATCGCCGTTCGCCTCACGGAACGGGAGCACCAGTACCCCGAGCGCACGGTCTACGAGCTGACCGACGAGGGCCACGCGGTCGGCCTGCGCTGGCTGGCGGACATGCTGGCCGCGCCCCGCAACGAGTTTCCGGAGTTCCCGGCCGCGCTCAGCTTCGCCATGCTGCTCGGGCCGGAGGAGCTGTCCGGCATCCTCTCCGAGCGCGCCACCGCCGTCGAGGCCCGGCTCGGCGACCTCGACGAGGAGTTGCGAGCGGTCGGCGGGATCCTCCCGCGGATCACCGTGCTCGAGACCGAGTACCAGCGGGCCATGATGGTCGCCGAGCTCGGCTGGCTGCGCCAGGTCACCCTGGACCTCCGGTCCGGGGCCCTGACTTGGTCCGACGAGCAGCTCGCGGCCCTGGCGGGCGAGCAGTCCCAGGTCATCCCTTAACCTCGGGCCATCGCCTCGCCGCCCCCCGCCTCAGCCGCTTCGCAGCCCGCCGCCGCGCCCTCCTACCGCGCCGTGTTCCGCATCCGGGGCCTCGGCCAGCTCACGATCTCGACGCTGTTCTCCCGTATCGGCACGCAGATGTTCGCGGTGCTGATCGTCCTGTTCGTGCTGTCGGTGTACCACTCGCCCGCCTTCTCGGGCATCGTGATCCTCTGCAGCCAGCTTCCCGGCATCCTCTTCAGCCCGATCGCCGGCGCCCTGCTCGACCGGGGCGCGAAAGTGCCGCTGATGGCGCTCGACTACGGGATCGAGGCGACCGCCATCGGGCTGATCGGCGGGCTGTCGATGGCGGGGGACCTGTCGCGGACGATGCTGCTCGTCATCGCCCTGCTCGGCTCGTTCACCCAGCCGCTCAGCCGGGTCGGGGCCAGGACCCTCTACCCGATCATCGTGCCCAAACCGCTGTGGGACCGGACCAACGCCCTCGACAGCGGCTCGCAACTCACCGCCACCGTCCTCGGTCCCGTGGCCGCCGGCGTTGCCGTCGCGGCGGTCGGCGCCCGCTCGGCGATGGTCATCGTGGCGGCCGTGTTCTTCCTGGCCTCGGTCGCCCTCGTCGGGGTCCGCCTCCCGGCCTCGGGGACCGGGAGCGACCAGCCGCTGCTGCGCGACGCCCGGGACGCCGTCGCCTACGTGTTCTCGAACCGGGTGCTCAGGATGCTGGCGGGCTCCCTGACCCTCTACTCCGCGGCGCAGAACGGCGTGCTGATCGCCGTCCCGTATCTGGTTCTCCACCGCATCCACGGCACCTCCACGGCGGTCGGCCTCGTGATCGCCGTGTTCGGGATCGCGGGGTTCGCCGGCGGGCTCGCCGCCGGACGGATGGGAACCGCCGGGCGGGAGAAGCGGATCATCGCCCGTTCATGCTTCATCTCCGGGGCGGCCTTCGTCGTCATGTCAACGGCGCACGGCTATCTCCTCCTGGTCGCCACGATGGCTATCATCGGAATCGCGACCGCCCCGATGACCGTGGCGATGTTCTCCCTCCGCCAGCGGGCCACCGACCCCGCCTGGTACGGGAGGGCCTTCGCCGTGTCGATGAACCTCAACTACGGGCTCACGCCGGCGACCGCGGCGGTGATCGGGGCGATCCTCAGCCACTCGATCAGCGAGGCGTTCATCTTCATGGGCGTGGTGGCGGCGGTCGCCGGCATCTGGCCCGCCATCCTCCCCGCCGCCTACTACCGCCCGGTGACCGACCACTCGCTGCCCGCGACGACCTGATGTCATCGGTCGTGCGGCGACTGGTCGTCACCGGGCGGGTCCAGGGAGTCGGCTACCGGATCAGCTGTGCCCGGGAGGCCGACCGGTTGGGGGTGCAGGGGTGGGTCCGCAACCTCGCCGACGGGAGCGTCGAGGTCGTCGCCGCCGGCCCGCCCGAGCCCGTCGAGGAGCTGACGGAGTGGTGCCGGCGGGGCCCACGCGGCGCCCGGGTCGAGCGGGTCGCCGCCGGGCCGGCCGCGGACACCGACTTCCCCCCCAGGTTCGAGATCCTGGGCTAGTCGGGCAGCGCCGCCCGCTCGAGGCGGGCTGCGAGCCTCCGCAGGCCCGTGCTCCAGCCATCCGGCGAGCTGACGGCCTGGTACATCCCCTCCCACCCGTCGCCGTGGCGATCGAGGTGGCGGTGCTCGACCTCGACCAGCGTGCGGGTCGGGGACTCGGCGACGAAGCGGACCTCGATCTCGCTGGTCCGCGCCGGGTCGGTCTCGACCTGCCACGTCACGCTGATATCCCAGGTGAACACCAGCCGGTGGGGCGGGTCGTAGGCGAGCACGCGGGCCCAGTGGCACTCGCTCCCGTCGACACCCCTGTCGTAGATGTGGCCGCCGACCCGTGGCTCGAACACCATCTCGGCCAGCGGTCCCTCGAGCAGGTGGTGCTCCGGCGGCCACCAGCTCGCCATGTCGTCGGTGAAGACGGTAAAGGCCTGGTCTATGGGCGCCTCGACCACGATCGAGTTTCGGACGGACGTCTCAGTCATCGTTCCCTCCAGGTTCTTGTTCCACGCGCTGCTTGAACGAGCGGAGCGCACTGCTCCAGAAGCGGTCCACGTAGTCACGCAACTCGCCGATGCCCTCGGGATCGAGCCCGTAGATCCGGCGGTTCCCCTCTTGCTGCACGGTCACGAGCCCGGCGTCTTTCAACACCTTGAGGTGTTGTGAGACGGCCGGACGGCTCACCGGGAGCCGATCGGCAAGCTGGCCCACGGCGCAGGGATGCTCGGACAGGTATTCGACGATCGCTCGCCGGGTCGGGTCCCCGAGGGCCTCCAGTGCTCGTGCGTTAGTCATAACTTACGGTAAGTGTAGGCTTACGCATTCGAATGTCAAG
>WQVT01000426.1 GCA_009785715.1 Acidimicrobiaceae bacterium
ACCGCCGCCTCTGCGGCCCGCACCCCGCCGGCGGCCTCGAGCTGGTCCACCGCCCGGCGCGCCACCGCGCCCACGAGCCAGTAGCGGGTCGGCATCGGCCTCCCGTCGGCGAGAAACGGCGCGTTGCGGATCACGACGGGGTCGCCGTCGCCGTCACGGACCACGACCTCGAAGCTTCCCTGAGGGGGGCGGCCGAGAAGCTCGGCGACCCGGACAGCGTCGTCCGCCGCCTCGGGTCGCACGGGCGGACTCACTTCTGGCGGGCTGCCTCGCGTGCCTGCTTGGCCGCCCTGCGGACCTGCTCCTTGGCGGCCGCAAGCTGCTTCAGCTCGGTGGCGGCCGCCTGCTGGGCCTGCTTCGCCGACTTACGGACCTGCTCCTGAGCGGCCGCAAGCTGCTTCAGCTCTGCCGCGGCCGCCTGGCCTGCGAGCTTCGCCGCCTTCATCCCCGCCTCCTGGGCAGAGGAGAGGTCCGGGAGCGCGGCTCGGGCCGCGGCCAGGCCGGGCTTCGCCAGTGCGGCCTGGGCCGCCTCCTGAGCGGCCTGGGCAGCTTGGGCGGCCTCGGCTGCCTGGGCGGCGGCGGCCTGGGCGGCGAGGCGGGCCTTGCCGCGGCGCCGGAGGGCGATGAAGACGAACAGGAGGAGGGCGAAGCCGGCAAGCGGCGCCAGCCGCTTGGCCACCGAGCCGCCGGCGGCGTTGATGAGGTCGACGGGCTCCGGCTCGGGATGGTTGACCTGGCGGGGACCCGCCTCTTCGCTTGCGCTCTCCTCGGGGGCGGCGGGGGCGGGCGGCTCTTCGGTCACCTTGCCGTCGGCGTCAGGGGTCGTGTCGGCGGCCGCCGTGACCGGGGCGCCGCCGTCGGCGTCATCGATCGACCTTTGCCCGTCGGGGTTGCCTCCGGATTGGATGTCGGCTTCGAGGGCCTCGACGAACTGGTTGATCAGCTTCTCGGTCACCTCGGCCAGGACCCCCCGCCCGAACTGGGCGACCTTGCCGGTGATGGTCAGGTCGGTGACGACGCCGACCTTGGTTCCGTCGCCTTCGGGGCCCATGTTCACGGTGATGATGGCGCTGGCGTTGCCCTGACCCCGGGTGTCGCGCCCGGTCGCCTTCAGCACCAGGTGGCCGGTCGGCTGGTCCTGCTCGAGGAACGTCGCCGTCCCCTTGTACTGGGCGGTGATGGGGCCGACCTTGACCTTGACGATGCCCCGGTAGTCGTCGCCTTCGACCTCCTGAAGCTGGGCGCCCGGCAGGAGGGGCGCGATCCGCTCGACGTCGGTGAGCACCTTCCACGCCTCGACCGGTGGCACGCTCACTCGGAAGTCGTTGTTCAGTTCCATTGCTGGAGGTCCTCCACGGTGTCGATGTCCCCGGGGTTGCCGAGGCACGGTACCTCGACCACCAACTCGGGGCGGTCTCTCATCACTACCCGGGCTCCGGCGTCGCCACTCCTCGGCAGCAGGTCCCAGATCTCGTGGCCAAGCCGCACCGGGTTGCGTCTCTGACCACTATAAGTAGCGGCTGCGATCGGCGACCCGGCCGCCGCCACGGCCCGCCAGGCCTCGGGCGTCACGTCCGGCTGGTCGCCGAGGCCGACGACGATGGCCTCGAGGCCTGCGGAGCGGGCGGCTTCGATCGCGACCTGCAGGGACGTTGCCTGGCCCTCGGCCCAGTCCGGGTTGTGCAGGACCACGGCGCCCGCCGGCAGCGCGCCGGTCAGGTCTGCGGCGCCGGAGACGACCCACGTGGCGTCGAGGCCGGCCGCCTGGGCGTGTTCGACCGCCCAGGTCACGATCGGGCGGCCCCGCCAGTGGGCGAGGAGCTTGGCGCCGGGGCGGTCGCCGCCCTCGGCGGTGGCGTGCGGGCCGAAGCGGAGGTCGCTCGTGGGGGCGGCCGGCGCGACGAAACGGCTGCCCCCGCCGGCGGCGAGGACGACCGCGGCCGTCCCGTGTACTGGTCTGTCGGTCATCGGGCGGGTCAACCGGCGGCGGGTTGGGCGGGGACGGCGTGGATCGGCCCCTCCCGGTCCTTGAGCGACGGCGCAGCCCGGCCCGTGCGGCGGGCGATGATCTCGGCGCAGATGGCGACCGCCGTCTCCTCGGGGGTGCGGGCGCCGATGTCCAGGCCGATCGGCGACATGAGGCGGGTCAGGCCGGCGTCTTCCACGCCTGCCTCGCGGAGGCGGGCGAGCCGCTCGTCGTGGGTGCGGCGGGACCCCATTGCGCCGAGGTAGCCGACGTTCGTCTCGAGCGCCGCCACCACGGCCGGGACGTCGAACTTCGGGTCGTGGGTGAGGACGCAGACCACGTCGCGGATGCCGAGCGAGTCGCCGACCTTGGCGAGGTAGCGGTCGGGCCAGTCGACGATGACCTCGTCGGCCATGGGGAACCGGGCGACGGTGGCGAACACCGGCCGGGCGTCGCAGACGGTCACGTGATAGCCGAGAATCTTGCCCACCCGGCCGAGCGCGGCGGTGAAGTCGACCGCGCCGAAGATGATCATCCGGGGGGGCGGGGCGAAGGATTCGATGAAGACCTCGACCTCGCGGTTCATCGCCTCCCCGTGCCGGCCGTAATGGCGGGTCCCGGAGAGGCCGGCGGCGAGCTCGCCGGCGGCGTCGCGGCTGACCACCCGGTCGAGGTCGCCGTTACCGAGCGAGCCGACGACCTCGGCGGGGTCGTTGCCGGCGCCGGGGCGGACGACGAGCTTGCCGCCGACCAGATCCTCGGGCCCGGCCACCACCTCGGCCATCGCGACCGGGCGCTCCGCCCGCCAGTCCTCGACGAGGAGCTCCCAGAGGCTCGGCCCGGCGCTCGGCGGTTCGTGGTCGCTCACCAGTTCAACGGTTCGATGAAGATCCGGATCGTGCCGCCGCACGTCAGGCCCACCGCGAACGCCTCGTCGTCGGAGTAGCCGAACGTGCACAGCCGCGGCTTGCCGTCACCCTCGAGGATGTCGACGGCCTCGGCCACGACCGCGCCCTCGACGCAGCCGCCGGACACCGAACCCGACACCTCGCTGTGGTCGCTGATGGCCATGGCCGCGCCCGGGAGCCGGGGGCCGGACCCCTCGACGCCGACCACCCGCGCCACCGCCACCGCCTTCCCGTCGGCCCGCCAGCGCTCCACGTCCTCCATGACCTCTCTCATCGCTCCGCTCCCTTCATCGAGTCCTCCCGTGCTGTCGCTGCGTCCAGGTCGTCCAGGTCGTAGACCGGCGCGGCCTCGCCGGCCACGACCGCGGCCAGGCGTTCCAAGGACGAGAGGGTATGACCTTCCACGAATTCATCAACAAACGGGAGGGCCGCCGCCATTCCCCGGGCGATCGGCGCGTACCCCGGCGACGCCTTCAGGGGATTCGCCCACACCACCCGCCGGGC
>WQVT01000427.1 GCA_009785715.1 Acidimicrobiaceae bacterium
GCCGGCAACACGGTGGTCATCAGTGCCCGAACAGCTCGTTCCACGCCTCGGCCACGGCCGGGGCGCTACGGCCCATCACGACGCTCACCCCGGATCGGCGTTGCCAATGGGGGCTCCGGGCAGGATCCACGCAGCAGAGGACGATCGGGGCGTAACGCTGGTTCTCGTTCGTGAGCTGTGCCTCGATCGCCACGTCGACCCTGCCCGTCACGACCACGAGAGACCCGCCCTCCTGCGCGCTCTGCAGGAGTGAGTACAGACCGGTTGCGGTGGCGTCGGGGTCGACTTCGACGGCGGCCAGCCGGTCGGAGGGTGTGATCGCCCCCTCGTAGCGGGGGTCCTGCCCTCGTTCACCGAGGATGCGGAGGTCGACGGGGTGTCCCATCCCTGCGAGGGCCCGGATCGCGGAGGCAGCGACCTCCACCCCGTCTTCGAAGGTGTCCCCCGCCCACACGGATGAGCGGGTGTCGAGCACCACGGTGGCGCGGGGTTCGTTGGCGTCGACGTTGCGCCGCACCATCAGCACCCCGGCCCGCGCGGACGATCGCCAGTGGATCTGGCGGCGGTCGTCCCCGGCGACGTACTCACGCAGTGACGAGAAGGTGAGCGAACCCTCGGTGCCGGTCTCGGAGATCGGTCCCTCGAAGTCGACGATGACCCCCGCCGGCAACGGGGACAGCGGCCACGTACGGGGATGGACCCACAGCACGTCGAGCCCGCCGGCGGGGGATCGCCTTCGCAGGAGGTCGAAGGGATCCGTCCGCACGATCCGTAGCGGGCCGAGTCCGACCCGGCCCCGCCGTTCCGTCGGCAACGGGTACTGGACGAGCGCCGTCCCCCCGGCGCGCAAAACCCGGATCGGCAGCTCGATGTCGCGGTTCCCGACGCGGTCGGCCACCCTGAACGTCGGCGACGGCAGCGAGGAGAGGTTCGTCACCCCCATCACCGCCGCCGCCGATTGGCCGGCCACCACCGAGCTCGGCTGGAATTCGCGGGTCACCCGGACCTTGGGACGGACGGACACGAACCCGATGGCGACCACGAGGACCAGCAGACCGCCCGCCGCAATGACGACCAGCTGCTCGTAACCGAACGCCACCCCGGCGACGTACAGGACGACCGCGCCGAGGAGAACGGCACTGCCGGTGCGGGAGATCTCGAAGGGGCGCAGCTTCGACGGCATGACGAAGGCCGATCAGGCCGGCACCGGCACCGGCACCGAGGCCAGCAATTCGTCGAGCAGTGCGTAGGTGGCGAGGCCTTCGACCTCGGCCTCCGCGCTGAGGATGAGACGGTGGCCGACGACGGGCTTGACCACGGTCTTGACGTCCTGGGGCACCACGTAGGCGCGGCCCTCGGCCAGGGCGTGGGCCTGTGCGGCGCGGACCAGTGCCAGTGCGCCCCGGGTGGAGAGGCCGAGGCGAACCTCATCGCGCTCACGGCTCGCCGCCGCCAGCCGGATCACGTAGCGCGTCACCGCGGGATCGACATGGACGTTGGCGGCGAGGCGGATCATCTGGGCGGTCCGCTCGACGCTGACGACCGGCCCGATCGTCGGTGTCTCACCGCCGCCGCGCACCCTCCCGTCGAGGACGTCCGCCTCGGCCGTCTCATCGGGATAGCCAACGGCGATACGCATCAGGAACCGATCGAGCTGTGCCTCCGGCAGCCGGTAGGTGCCGCCGAGGTCGATCGGGTTCTGGGTGGCGATGACCAGGAACGGGCGGGGCACGGCGTAGCTGACCGCGTCGACCGTGACCTGACGTTCCTCCATCACCTCGAGGAGGGCGGATTGGGTCTTGGGGGAGGCCCGGTTGATCTCGTCGCCGAGCACCAGGTGGGCGAACACGGCACCCCGGTGGAACTCGAAGCGGTGGCTCTCCGGATCCCAGATCGACACGCCGGTGATGTCCGAGGGAAGGAGATCCGGCGTGAACTGGATACGGCGCCACGAGGCGTCGATCGAGGTGGCCAGGACCTTGGCGATCGTCGTCTTCCCGACGCCGGGCACGTCCTCGATCAGCAGGTGCCCCTCCGCGAAGAGGCAGCACAGGGCAAGGCGGAGCACGTCGGTCTTGCCACGCACCACCTTCTCCATGTTGTCGATGAGAGCCTGGTGGCCGGCCGCGAACCATTTCGCGTCCTCGGTGGTCACCTCGACGGCGGCTGGTGCTTGGGTTTGAGAGCTCATGGGACGGTCACACACCGGTTCCTGGTATTGGTCGACTGGGTAATGCCACGGGGCGGTGGCCCCGTAAAGTACGCCTCGGCGAAGAAACAGTGCAGGCCCTGGGCGGTCCCGGTCACGAGATAGGACCCCGCCTGACTGTCGGCCACGACGGCCACCGGCGCGCGCTGCGCGACCGGACCGGTGCTGACAGCGATGATCAACGAGGACGCCGACACGGGCGTCCACGTCACGGTGACGTCGCCATTGTGCGCGACCGTCACCGAGGTCGTCACGTCATAGGGCCGCAGCGTGGTGATGTTCGGCTTGTGCCGGCCGGCGAGTGCCGCCCACACACCGCCGCCGGCGGCCGCCAGGACGAGCAGGGCGACGATGCCGGCGATCAGCCGGCGACGACGCCGGGGCGACTCCGCCGCCTTCTCGGCTGCGGCGGGCGGTGCTTCGGGCAGCGGCGTGAGCGAGAAGCTCGTCTCGGCCCCCGAAGAGCCCGGAGAGCCCGAAGAGCCCGAAGAAGAGGAACCCGACGAAGAGGAAGCGAACGACGGGGCCGCAGGGAGGGGGTCCGCCGGTCGCGGATCAACGGGCGCCGGAGGCAGGTCGAGACGCGGCGGGTCGCCGGCCGCCAGCCGCCCTCCCCAGTCCGCCTTTTCGACCCATTCCGCGAGACGCAGCGAATACCTGGCGACCTCACCGGCGACCGGTCGCTCCGCGGGGTCCTTCGCCAGCATGCTCGCCACCAGGTCCCACACCGGGTCGTGAAAACCATCGGGGCGGGCCGGGGCGGTGTCGAGGTGGCCGCGCAGCACCGCGGCCGGGTGCTCGGCCTCGAACGGGCGGAACCCGGCGCTCATCTCGTAGCCCATGACGCCGAGGCTGTAGACGTCGGCGGCCGGGGTGAGCGGCCGTCCGGCGACCAGTTCCGGCGCCAGGTACTCGGCCGTGCCCACCAACTGTTCGGTCCGGGTGAGCACAGCGCCACTCACGGCGCGGGCCAACCCGAAGTCGGTGACCCGCGCATGCGGGCCGTCTTCCACGAGCACGTTCTCCGGCTTTAGATCCCGGTGGACCAGGCCGGCGTCGTGCATCGCCTGCACCCCGGCGGCGGTCTGGCTGATGAGCCGCAGGGCCTCTGCCTGGGGGAACCGGCCCCGCTCGGAAAGGATCTTCCGTAGATCC
>WQVT01000428.1 GCA_009785715.1 Acidimicrobiaceae bacterium
CGATGGCTTCCAGCGGGTGTTCCGGCAGCGCCGAGCCACCGGTCCCTGGGCGCCAGACCCAGGTCCCGGTTCCCGGCGCGACGAGGGACTCCTGAGCGGCGAGCAGGTCACTCGCCGGCACCTGGCGGACCTTGACCGCTTGATCGTCGGAGAGTCCGAGCGCCTCGAGCAGCCGCCGGCGCACCGACGCACTCTGAGGCGGGGTGGCCACGTAGTCGCCACCGCTGGAGCAGATCGCCCGGGTCACGAGGCCCGCCGCCAGGGGTGAGCCGAGGAGGTTCACGACGCTCTTCCCGCCGGCGGAGACGCCGTAGACGGTGACCTGACGGGGGTCTCCGCCGAAGGCCGCGATGTTGGTGTTCACCCAGCGCAGCGCAGCCACCTGGTCCAGCAGTCCGGCGGAACGACTGTCGGAGGCCTCGTCGGGGCCGAAGAGATCCTCGAGGTCCAGGAACCCGAAGGCGCCGAGCCGGTAGTTCACCGTCACGACGACGATGCCGCGACGGACGAAGGTCGCTCCGTCCCCCGCCGGCGCCTGGTTGCCCCACCCCCGCAGGTACCCGCCCCCGTGGATCCAGACGAGGACCGGGTACCCGCCGCCGGGCGGCGGTTCCTCCGGGGCGCTCACGTTGAGATACAGGCAGTCCTCGCTGCAGGGCGGCGGCTCCTCGAGCGGCGGCTCGCTGAGCGCCGGCCCGGCGGGATCGGGCGGGTCCGCCTGCCAGGCGCGTGGCGGGGTCTCCGTGGCGTCACGAACGCCCGACCATGGCTCGGGCGGCAGCGGAGGGCGGTGCCTCAGGTCGCCGAGCGGAGGGGACGCGTAGGGGATGCCGCGCCAGAGGCGCAGACCGTCGCGCCGGAGGCCACGCACGTAACCGGCGCCGGTTCGGACCACCTCATCGGCGGCCATCAGCGGGGGGTGGTTCCGATTTCGCCCATGAGCGGGAAGCCTAAGGCGCTATCGATGGCCCGGGTGCGTCTGCTTGTCCTCGTACATCAGCTCATCGGCTCGACGGAGGAGATCCGCCGGTGCCGCATCGGGGTCATCGGTCTCCGCAATCCCGACGCTCGCCCCGATGCTGGCGGTCCCCACCGACAGCTCGTACGGCTCGGAGAGGACCGCGGTCAATCGCGCCGCGATCGAGGCCGAGTCGCCGGGACGCAGGAATTCGCCGAGGACGATGAACTCGTCGCCACCGAGGCGGGCGGCGGTGTCGATTGCGCGAATCGAGTCCTGGATCCGCCGGGCGGCTTCGACCAATACCTCGTCACCGGCGTCGTGTCCGAGGGTGTCATTCACCCGCTTGAACCCGTCGAGGTCGATGAACAAGAGGGAGACGACACCGCTCGGCCGACGCGCAAGGCGGGCGAGAGCCAGGGTGATGGAGGTCATGAGCGAGGCCCTGTTCGGAAGCCCCGTCAACTTGTCGTGCATCGCCGAATGGTTGATCTCTGCGTGCAGGCGTGCGTTCTCGATGGCGACACCCGCGGCGAACGCCAGCGTCTCGATGGCGTCCTGGTCGACGTCGGTGAACTCGAGGCCGCCGGACTTATTGGTCAGATAGAGGTTCCCGAAGACCGAGCCTTTGCAGTGGACCGGCACGCCCAGGAACGTCGTCATTTTCGGGTGGCTCGGTGGAAAGCCCGCCGAGGCCGGGTGGTCGGCGATATTGGCGAGACGAATCGGCTTCGGGTCGTCGATCAGGAGGCCGAGGATCCCCTTTCCTTCGGGTAGGTGCCCGATCTCCGCAACGGCCCCCTCGGGCATGCCGACGTGGACGAACTCGACGAGGCGACGCTCGGTGGGGTGGCGCACGCCGAGCGCCGCGTACCGGGCGTCGGTGAGCGCGACGGCCTCCTCGACGATGCTGCGGAGCAACTCCTGGAGGTCGAGGTCGGACTCGAGGAGCAGCACCGCCCCGAGCAGCGCCTGAAGCTTCGCCGGGTCGGTGATCCTCGGGAATCGCACCGACCCATCTTGGGCACGGGCTCCTCCGGGGGTCAACCGGCCCCTCTCGCCAAGTCAAGGGCTAGGCGGCGTAGAGCGTAGCGACCAGTTCTCCCCGGCTCGACACGCTGAGTTTGGCAAAAATGGCCTTGAGATGGTCGCGGACCGTGTGAGGCGAAACGTACAGTTGCTGGGCGATTTCCCTCGTTCCGGCACCCCGGGCCACCAGGGCAGCGACCTGCCGCTCCCGGTCGGTGAGGTCGTGGGCGTCCGCCACGATCTCCGCGAGCTCCGCCGGCCTGGCGGGCTCGATCACCACGAGCGTGGGCCCGACACCGCCTCGTCCGCCGCGCTGACTGGAGGCGTGGCAGGCGAGCCAGTCACCCCGACGCGACCGGGCCCGTGAGCGGACCGTCTCCTGGCCCCCCGTTCGCCGGGCGGCGGCGGCCTGGGTGGCGGTGACGGCGATCCAGACGGGGAGCGCCACGCCGAGGTCGGTCGACACCGTCTGATCGTCCGGCAGCTCCGCGAGCCACGCCCTCCCCTGCTCGTCGATCGACGCGAGCTCGCCGGCCACGTTGAAGAGGAGGAATCCCGGCCGGTCCGCCGGCGGTGTGCCGTCGTTCGGGTGTCGATTTCGTGCCTGTGACCTGATGGCCTCACCGAGCGGGTCGCACAGCCCGGCGACGAGCTGGACATCCCGCCCGCTGAACGCCGGCCGATCGGCATTGCGCCACAGGATGACCACGCCCCTGGGGCAACCGCCGGCACGCAAGACGGCCCGGAGCTCGTCACCGAAGCCCATCGGCCGCACGAAGGAGCGGAAGCGCGGGCTCGCCGTAGGGTCTCCCATGGTCTCGGCCAGCGAAGCGGCGGGAACCGGGGCGCGGGCCAGATCCCGAAACAGGTTGAAGTCCTCGACCACGAACTCGCGGCGCCAGTGCTCTGCGGAACTCTCCGCACTCATCTCGATGCCCTCGACCAGCCGGGGAAACACCGGGAGCCCCGTGGCCGGATCGGTCATCCGCCACACCGCGGCGTCGAACGGCACGAGCTCCCGCAGCCGGAGCGAGGCCTCGGCGAAGGCGTCCTCCACGCTCCCGACCGCCGCGACGCGCCAGATCAACTCGTCCCGCCGCCAATCCAGTCGACGGTCGCCGGTACCCGCCACGCCCATACAACTTGCATCTTAGGTCCCCTCCCCCGGTCCACAACCCCTCAACTAGGGGATGGGACCACGACGACCCTTTTGGGCACCATCGACCCGCAACCCGAGCCATGAGAGCGTGATAGCGGGAGTGAACGGCAGATGAATATGAAGGAAACGCTACCGACACGAGTCGGAGGTGAAGACGGCCAGCAGCCTTCCTACCTGCTCGGCAGTGATGAGCTGGAGCTTGAACGTCTGAGTC
>WQVT01000429.1 GCA_009785715.1 Acidimicrobiaceae bacterium
CGCCGGCTCCCGGCGTGGCCCCCTTTGCTAGTCGCCGCCTGACTGGTACAGAGCGAGGAGGCGGCGGGCTCGGTCCGGATAGCTGAGCAGGTCGGTCGAGTCGGCCAACTGGTCGACAGAACCGACCAACGGCAGCTGTCGTAGGACCGGGTCGTCCACACGGGCCAAACAGGCATCGACGAACCGGTCCGCCATCAGCACCCGGTACGGCCGCTCGTGGAAGGTCCGCACCGCAGGGTCAACGGGGTCGGACAGGCCGGTGTCGTTGTGGCGGTCCGCCACGAGCCGGTAGGCCGCCGCAAGCGCCTCCTCGCGCGACGCCATGTCGTCTGCCGCGATGGCCGCCTCCAGGGCGTCAGCGAGGGGCCTGCTGCCGGGCAGTCGGGCGAATGCGGACCCGAACCACTTCATATACGGCCAATAGCTGCGGTTGAGCAGGAACCACAGCCGCATCAGTTCGCGCGCGAGGCGCGAGCTGACCAGGGTGGAACCCAGGCTGTCGCCTGCTTCGGCCGTCCGGCCGACGAACGCCTCCTCCTGAGCGATCCGGCGCCACTGGCAGGCCAGGATCCACAGCCCAACTTGCTCCGGGTACCACTCGAGGGATCCCTGCACGTGGGCGAGCATTCCGCCGTCGTCGCGGTAGACCGCGCCGCTGGTCACCTCGACCAGCTTCTGCTGAGGCACCACCAGCCAGTCAACGGCGGATAATCCCGCCGACGGGTCCACACCGAGCTGTTCGGAGAACCAGTCCGCCATGGTCGTCACCGTGACGTGGTGGCCGACGGGAGTGTCGTCCCAGCCGTAACGGACCGGCCAGCCCCGGAAGGTCTCTGGCAGGCCGACGTCGACCACCCTGCCGGCCTCGGCCACGTTCTCCTCGGCGACGAACACCACCAGCTGCGGACCCCACCCGTGATCCGTCGAGCGCGGACTGTCGAATCCCAAGACCTCCGATCCGGCACCGATACGAGCGGCGCTGTGCGACCATCGAGACAGAAGCGGTGCCACGACGTCCTGGTAGAACACGGCGTTCAGCTCGAGGGCCGGGATGAACGACGACACCCCACCATCGTGACCGCGCCCGCACCTGAGAGCCTCGCAATTCTGCGAGGTGCCCCGTACCGAACGTTGGCCAAGCCAGCACCGAGGAGACCCGGATCGCCGGCTCGGTGACCCGCCGGCGGTCGGGTCGGTCATTCTCGACAGAGGCTTAAACATGACGCGGTGCCCCCGTGTTAGCCGCCTACGTCGGTAGCTCACTTAGGGCTGTGATTTGGCACCGCCGCCTCCGGGTACCCCTCGGGCGGGCCGTAGCCGGCGTCGACCAGCCAGGGAACCACGACCAGGCATCGCGGCGCCTACCATGCGCGGATCTGCTCGCATCGACCAAAGTGCCGTAGCCAGCAACGACATCATCAAGGTGCTCCTCGTCTGACGAGCGATTCAGACGACACTGCAACCCGGCAGGCGTCTCAGACACGTGACTCCGGCATCGGCCGAGGCCGCGACTCCTGACTGGAATGGCAGGACACTCAGACGATTGCCTGACATCAGGAGCCTCCGCTACCGGACCTCCTCGGTCACGAGTCAGGGTAGAATTGCACGCGCTCAGTTCGAGCGCTCCCCTGGCCCCCTGCGCAGCACCCCACAGGTCGCTGGAAGCGGCAGGCGAGGCTGGACTTTAAAAGCTTCGGAGTTCTCACGATGGCGGACCACCGCCCCATTCGCCCTGCCAACCACCGCCGACCTGTTGACGTTCCCTCCCCGACAGGCGGCGGATTCGCCGCGCTCGGCGTCCCTACAGCCCTCGCCGCGGCTCTCGGCTCGGCCGGGATCCGCGAGCCGTTCCCCATCCAGACCGCTACCCTGCCCGACGCCTTGGCGGGCCGAGACATCCTGGGGCGCGGCCGGACCGGATCGGGCAAGACGCTGGCGTTCGCCATCCCCGTTCTGGCCAGGCTCTCCTCGTCTATAGGTCTTGCCCCGAAGCGCCGCCCAAGGGCTTTGATCCTGGCCCCCACCCGTGAGCTGGCACGCCAAATCCTGCAAGTGATCGAACCGCTCGCCTCAACGCTTGGCCTAACGGCCACGACCGTTTTCGGAGGCGTCCCGACGCGGCCTCAGATCAGCGCGCTGCGCCGAGGGGTGGACATCCTCGTTGCCTGCCCGGGTCGACTGGAGGACCTCTTGCGCTCGGGGGCGTGCCGGCTCGGCGACATCGAGATAGTGGTGCTCGACGAGGCTGACCACATGGCCGATCTCGGCTTCCTCCCCGCAGTCCGCCGGATCCTTGACCAGACGCCGGCCAATGGCCAACGGCTGCTCTTCTCCGCCACCCTCGACGATGCCGTCGACGTCCTCGTCAAGAGGTATCTCTCTGACCCTGTCGTGCACGCTGTCGACGATGAGGACACGCCGCCTGTCGAGATGGCCCATCAGGTGATTCACATCACCGCCGCGGACCGTCTGGGAGTCCTCGTCGATCTCACCTCCAGCCCGGGACGCAAACTCGTCTTCACCCGCACCAAGCACAGAGCCCGTCTCCTCACCCGCCAACTAGTAACCGCGGGAATCCCCGCCGTGGAAATGCACGGCAACCTCACCCAATCCGCACGCGTCCGCAACCTCGAACAGTTCAGCGTGGGCCGGGCGAGCGTCCTGGTCGCCACGGACATCGCCGCCCGGGGGCTGCACATAGACGACGTCGAGCTCGTTATCCACGCCGACCCGCCACTGGAGCACAAAACGTACCTCCACCGATCGGGCCGCACCGCCCGCGCCGGAGCCGCGGGCACCGTCATCACCCTGGCCACCGAGAACCAGCGCGCGGAGGTCGCCAAACTCGGACGGCGAGCCGGAATTACCCCCGTAATCACCCAACACACACCTGGACGGCGAAGCGTCCTGCACGCACCGATGGACCCCATGGTGGTGGTCGATCGGGCTTCGGGTCGCTCGGGAAGCGACCCGAAGGTGCGGCAGTCCCCCACGACGACAATTCGCCCAAAGCGGAAACGCCGAGCACCTCGCTCCCAGAAAAGATCCGACGCCCGAGACACCCGGTCCCCTCGAGCATGATTCGACGCTGTCCCAGAGGCTTGCGCACGAGCACTCCAGCGACTTATGCCCAATCAAAGTCCGGATCGTCCCCACTGACCACTACCACGCCGAGCCCGACCCCCCGAAGCGCCTCGGCGAGCTGTTCGCGATTGGGGTAGAGGTCGGAGGCCAGCGCCTCCCCTGAGAGCCTGCAGCAGGCAAGCGCAATCACCGGCATCCAGACGATTGTGCAGGCGACCGGACAACAGGCGTCGCCATTACCCCCGTCGTTTGGGGCAAGTGAACCATCACCCC
>WQVT01000430.1 GCA_009785715.1 Acidimicrobiaceae bacterium
ACCCGCAAGGCACGAGGGGGTTCCGGGCGTCGATCGTGGCGCGGGCGCGGTTCATCGAAGACCTGGTCGTGGAGCAGGCCGGGCTCGGCCTGACCCAGTACGTGATCCTCGGGGCCGGTCTCGACACCTTCGCCCAGCGCCGGACGGAGGTCGCCCAGCACCTCGACGTCTTCGAGGTGGACGTCCCCGGCCCTCAGGCCTGGAAGCGCCGGCGCCTGATCGAGTTGGGCTATGGCGTCCCAGACTGGTTGCACCTGGTCCCCGTCGACTTCGAGGCCGGGGTGGACTGGTGGGCCGAGGTCGTCGCCGCCGGGTTCGATCCCGGCCGGCCGGCGGTGGTCGTCTCCACCGGTGTCAGCATGTACCTCACCAAGGACGCCAACGCGGAGACCCTCGCCCAGGTCGCCGAGCTCGCCCCGGGCTCGACGTTCGCCATGAGCTTCCTCCTGCCGGGCGAACTCCTCGACGAGGCCGACCGCCCCGGGCTCGAGATGAGCGAGCGGGGGGCTCGGGCGTCGGGCACGCCGTTCATCAGCTTCTACTCCCCCGAGGAGATCCTGGCTGCGGCAGGCCGGGCCGGGTTCAAGGAGGCCCGGCACGTGGCGGGAACGTCGTTTGCCGAGCGTTACTTCGCCAACCGAAGCGACGGCCTGCGCCCCTCCAGCGGAGAGGACCTGCTCGTGGCGTGCACCTGAGCCCTTTTGCCCAACGGTCAGCAATACTGCTTGAGTGTCCGGTTTAGCGCTGGGGGGCGCCTCGAGGAAGGAGTTTGGCAAATGGGGAGTCTGTGTGAGGGACGCGTGGTGCTCGTCACCGGCGCCGGTCGTGGCATCGGGCGTAGCGAGGCGCTTGCCTTCGCCCGGGAAGGTGCCCAGGTCGTGGTGAGCGACATCGGGGTCGAACTTGACGGCACCGGGGGCTCGACGGAGGTGGCCGCCGCGGTGGTCAAGGAGATCACCGACCTCGGCGGGGAGGCGGTGGCCGTGGCCGCGGACGTCGGCGACCCGGCGGCGGCCGCCAAGGCGGCCGAGACCGCCCTCGAGGCCTTCGGGCGCCTCGACGTGATCGTGAACAACGCCGGCATCCTCCGGGACAAGATGATCTTCAACATGGACGAGAGCGACTTCGACGCCGTGATCCGCGTCCACCTGAAGGGCACCTGGAACCTGTCGCGGTGGGGCGCCATCTACTGGCGGGAGCGTTCCAAGGAGGGCGAGGGCAACGACGCCCGCATCATCAACACCTCGTCGCCCGCCGGCCTGTACGGCAACGTCGGCCAGACGAACTACAGCCCCGCCAAGGCGGGCATCGCGGCGATGACGATCACGTTGGCCAGGGAGCTGTTCCGCTACGGGGTCACGGTGAACGCCATCTCCCCCGTCGCCCAGACCCGGATGACGGCGAGCATCCCCCGCTCACCCGACCGGCCCGCCCGGACGCCGCCTCCGGGGGGCGAGAACCAGCGGGACCCGGACTACGTGGCGCCGCTCGTGGTGTGGCTCGGCAGCCGCGAGTCCAAGGATGTCAACGGGAGGGTGTTCGAGGTCGGCGCCGGTTCTGTCGGGGTCGCCGAAGGCTGGCGGCACGGGCCGAGCGAGCACAAGGAGTCGGGCAACTGGGATCCGAACGAGCTCGCACCGGTCGTCACGGACCTGCTCGCCCGATCGACCGAGTCCACCCAACACTGATCACCGATCGCACTGAAGTTCGAACAGCACTGATAGAGGAGCGCAGATGGCCGTCGAGAAGTTTCCCATCGAGGCGTCACACGTGCGGATGTTCGCCTACGCCATAGGCGACGACAATCCCGTGTACAGCGACGCCGAGTACGCCCGCGCCGAGGGGTTCGAGAACGTCCTGGCGCCCCCGACCTTCGCCACCGCGGAGATCCACTTCGACCCGACCTCGGGGCTGCGCCGGCGCAAGCGGACCTCCCCGGCCCCCGAAGCCCCTTCGAGCGAAGGCGGCGCCTCCTCGGGCGGCGGCGGGTCGGGCGGCGGCGGGGGCGGGGGCACCGGCCTCCACGCCGAGCAGCACTACGAGTACCACCGCCCGCTCCGGGTCGGCGACGTGCTCACCAAGACCTCGCTTCCGCCGAGGACCTGGGAGAGGGAGGGCCGGCGAGCCGGGAAGCTGCACTTCTCGGAGGTGACGAGCGAGTACCGGGACCAGAATGGCGAACTGGTCCTGACCGCCCGGATGGTCGGCGTCCGCACCGAGCGGCCGGTGGAGACCTCCGCATGACCCTCCTCCAGGAAAACCACGAGGTGGGGCACACGTTCTCGCAGATCGTCGTCGAGGACCTGTCCCGCACCGAGATCGTCATGTACGCCGGGGCGTCGGGGGACTTCAATCCCCTTCACCACGACGAGCCCTTCGTCCGCTCCGCCGGCTATCCGGGGGTCTTCGCCCACGGGATGCTCGTCATGGGCTTCACCGGGAAGCTGCTCACCGACACGGTCGGAGACGGGAACCTGCTCCGTTTCGGAGGCAGGTTCACGAACCAGGTGTGGCCGGGTGACACGCTCACGGCCGAGGCCGAGATCACCGAGGTTCGTGAGGAGGACGGGGTGCAGGTCGCGGACCTCACGGTGACCACGAAGAACCAGAAGGGTGAGGTCGTCTTCTCCGGGCAGGCGTCCGCCCGGGTTGCCGGGGCGTAATCGAGGAGCATGCATGAACGAGAACTACGCCACGGTCTGGGAGGCGATCGCCGATGCCGTCCCCGAGCGCACGGCGATCATCCACGGCAAGACGCACCTGTCTTGGCGCGAGTTTGACGACCGGGCCTCCCGGCTGGCCGGCGCCCTCGCCGAGGCGGGGATCGGGCACGGCTCGTTCGTCGCCATCGACATGTGGAACTGCCCGGAGAACCTCGAGGCGATCTACGCCGCGTTCAAGCTCCGGGCCGTACCCTTCAACGTCAACTTCCGCTACCGCGAGACGGAGCTGGCGTACCTGCTCGAGGACTCCAAGGCCGACGCAGTGATCTTCGACCACGACCTCGCCGACCGGGTGGCGGGGGCCGTGGCGCAGGTCGGCAGGCCGATCACGATGATCGAGACCGGCCATGAGGCGAGTGTGGACGGGGCTCGGAGCCTCGAGGAGGTCATCGCCGGCACGGACCCGGCGCCGCGGATTCCGCGCAGCGGGGACGACGAGCTGGTCATCTACACGGGCGGCACCACCGGCCGCCCGAAGGGCGTCATCTGGGCCCATCTGACGGGCGGGGGCCTGGGAGCCGGGGCGGCGACCCTGGCCGACCACGTCGCCGAGGCGGCCAAGGAGGGTAAGGGCAGATCGCTGGTCGTTGCCCCGCTGATGCACGCCACCGGCCTGTTCGG
>WQVT01000431.1 GCA_009785715.1 Acidimicrobiaceae bacterium
CCGCGCCTGGCCGGTGGGAGTGAGATCGAACTCGGGGTCCCCCTGGATGAGGCCGTCGGCTTCTAGGTGCGCGAGTAGGGACTCGGCGGCGTCGCCATCGAATCCTGGGCGCGTGAGCAGTCCGATGAGGTCAGCCCGCGAATAGGCCCGCCCGCCGCTTGCGAGCAGGCGGAGCGTGTACCAGGCCTCGGGGGTTGTATTCAGTTGGGCGAGGTGCTCGCGCAGGATCGCCGACAGTGTGCGCTCGGCGAGTCCGAGAGCTTGGCCGAACTGGCCGTAGACAAGGGGGGTGTCGGACATCGGGGCCTCCAGTTCACGTACAATGGGCAGGTACCTGTCCATGTTAGAGCTTAGACAGGGTCCTGTCTATTGGTTTCTGCGAGCTTTCCGAGCCGGCCGTCGATTGGTTTCTTGGCGCGCCTGATCTACCAGCACTACTCGCGGGCCATCGATGCCGCGCTGCGCGAGGCCGGGTTCGAGGACATCGGCCCGGGCGCCGGGAACGTGTTCCCGTTCGTGGGATCCGAGGGGATCACCGTGTCAGAACTTGCGGAGCTCGCTCACGTGCGGAAGCAGACGATGGCACAGGCGATCGAGCAGCTGGAGCGCACGGGGTACGTCGAGCGCAGGCCGAACCCAAAGGATCGGCGGTCGAAGTTGGTTTTCCTGACCAAGCGGGGCAGGGCGGTCCCACCGGTAACGCACGCCGCCGCAGCGCGCGTCGAGGAGGGATGGGCTGCTCTGACGAGTCCCCATGAGCTAGAGGCACTTCGCATATCGCTGTTGCGACTCCTCGACGAGCTTCGCGCCGAGTCGAGCTGACGAGCGCTTCCTCTGCCCGGCTCTGATGCTCCAAACAGTGGCACACCTTCAGCCACACCCCCAATCGTACTTGCCGCAGGACCGGGGACTTCCGGGGCGCGGTGGTAGTCTAGGTGTGACTACCGGCTCGTGGGAGGGTGAGGCCGATGAGTGTCGTGTTGGATAAGCAGGTAAACGATTTCATTGCCACGAAGCGCCGACTGTTCATCGATGGCGCTTGGGTGGATGCGGCGTCGGGCAAGACGTTCGACACGCCGAACCCGGCGACCGGCGAGACGCTGGCCACGGTGGCCGAAGGCGATGCCGAGGACATCGACCGGGCGGTGCGGGCGGCCCGTCGGGCTTTCGAGGACGGTCCGTGGGGGCGGATGACCCCGTCGGAGCGGGGACGGATCATCTGGCGAATCGGTGACCTGATCCTCGAGCACCTAGAGGAGCTGGCGGAGCTCGAGACGCTGGACAACGGCAAGCCGCTCTCCGTGGCCCGGGTGGCCGACGTCCCCTTGGCCGCCGACCTGTTCCACTACATGGCCGGTTGGGCAACCAAGATCGAAGGGAACACAATCAGCCTTTCGATGCCGGGCTTCGACTTCCACTCCTACACGTTGCGGGAGCCGGTGGGCGTGGTGGGTCAGATCATCCCGTGGAACTTTCCCCTCCTGATGGCGGCCTGGAAGCTGGGACCGGCCCTGGCGACGGGGAACTGCGTGATCCTCAAGCCGGCCGAGCAGACCCCGCTGTCCGCTCTGCGCCTGGCGGAGCTGATGGCCGAGGCCGGCCTGCCTGCCGGGGTGGTAAACGTCGTCACCGGGTTCGGCGAGACGGCCGGCGCGGCTCTCGCCGCTCACAACGACGTGGACAAAGTGGCGTTCACCGGCTCGACCGAGGTGGGCAGGCTGATCGTGCACGCGGCGGCCGGGAACCTGAAGAAGGTGACGCTCGAGCTAGGCGGGAAGAGCCCGAACATCGTCTTCGACGACGCCGACCCCGACGCAGCCGTCCAGGGAGCCGCCAACGCGATCTTCTTCAATCACGGGCAGTGCTGCGTGGCCGGCTCTCGGCTGTACATCCAGGCGGACCGGTTTGACGACGTGGTGAGCGGCGTGGCCGAGGTGGCCCGCTCCATCAAGCTCGGCGACGGCATGGAGCCCGACACCCAGATGGGACCGCTGGTCTCGGACGAACAGCTTCGGCGGGTCACCGGCTATCTCGACGCTGGGCGGGGTGACGGCGCTACGGCGGTGGTCGGCGGGGCCCGCCACGGTGAGCGGAGCTACTTCGTCGAACCGACGGTGCTCACTGGGACGCGGCCGGACATGAGCGTGGTGCGCGAGGAGATCTTCGGGCCGGTGGTCGTGGCCGCGCCGTTCCAGAGCCTCGACGACATCGCCAGGGTCGCCAACGACACCCCCTACGGCCTTGGCGCGGGCATCTGGACCAGGGACATCTCCAAGGCCCATGCGCTCGCCAAGAAGTTGCGTGCGGGAACGGTATGGATCAACTGCTACAACGTGTTCGACGCGGCGCTCCCCTTCGGGGGTTACAAGGAGTCCGGGTGGGGCCGGGAGATGGGTCACGAGGTCCTCGAGGCCTATACCGAGGTGAAAGCCGTGACGGTTCAGCTCTGAGTCGCGTCGGTTTTCTCGTCGCTGGAGCGGGCAGCAGATTGCTAGAGCTCGGTGCGCCAGGCTGCGAACGGTCCCGGCGCGGCCAGCGCCACGTGAGCTGAGGGATGAGGCGGCGGCGCCGCTCAGACGCTCCCGGTTTAGAAGGGGTAGGGGGCGATGTCGCTTCGCATCGTCACCCACTGAGTCTCCGTGAAGGCCTCTATGTTCGCCTCGGCGCCGCCGAAGCGCGCCCCGGTTCCGGAGTCGAACAGGCCGCCGAATGGGATCTGCGCCTCGTCGTTGACTGTCTGGTCGTTGATGTGGACCGCACCTGAGGGAATCTTTTCGGCGAGGGTCAGGGCGCGCAGCGGATCCGAAGTGAGGATGCCGAGGGAGAGACCGTAGGGGGTTGCGGAGGCTAGCGCGGCCGCCTCTTCGAGGGTCGAAAAGGGGACGACGGGCGCAACAGGGCCGAACACTTCCTCCTTGTAGGCGGGCATTTCCTGGGTCACCTCTGTCAGCACGGTCGGACGGTAGTAGAGCCCCTCATATGTTCCGCCTGTCGCGAGGTGGGCGCCTTGCCCGACGCTCGCCGTCACGAGCTCGTGGATGTGGTCCCGCTGGCGTTCGTCGATGATCGGGCCGAGCGCAACTTCCTCTGTCGCTGGGTTACCGACGGGGAGCGAATCGGCCTTTTGCGTGAGTCGCTCGACATAGCCGTCGAAGATCGAGCGATGCACGAGGTGCCGGCCGGTGGTCATGCAGATTTGGCCTTGGTGGAGAAACGAGCCCCATGCCCCGGCGCTCGCGGCCTTGTCAAGATCGGCGTCGTCGAGTACGACCAGCGCGGAGTTGCCACCAAGTTCGAGATGGGCGCGCTTGAGGTGGCGAGCCGCTAG
>WQVT01000432.1 GCA_009785715.1 Acidimicrobiaceae bacterium
CCCTTGCCAAGGTGACCAAAGAGATCCTGATGAGCGGCACCTGCCTCCTGCTCGCCCCCGCCAAGCGCGCCGACGCCCGGGAGCTCGGCATGAACCTCGAGCCTTACCAGTACTTCACCCGCCCCGCCGGGCGGGGTTACCTGGCGACTATGCCCTCGCCGACGTTGGTCCAGTTGGCGACGAGCATCTGAGCGCAGCCGGCTGAGATCTCATCCGGGAGCCTTCGGGACTGGCTCTCCCACACCCGAAGTTCTCCACCAGAATCCCTCGAACTGCGCGTTAACGCGTTGAGCGAAAGCCTCGATCTGAGGCCGCGTTGCGTTCGGGTTCGCTTTCTGCCATTCCTTCCACATTTGAGTCACCTGATTGTGGATGTTAGCGACACCAAGTCCTTCGTTATTTCCGGGTACACCCCGTATATTTGAAGGTGCATCGAAGTCAAAGTCCTCGAACCGCGGATCATTCCTGTAGATCTGGGGAATGATATGATGAGCATCCCAACCACCGGTGCCTGTTCCAGATGCTGGAGGATCCTTGTATGTCGGAATAACGGGCTTTTTATCCCGCGCCAGAGCTGCGCTGGCCCGGGCCTTGAATTGCTTTCGTTTCAGCCAGGGGGACTCAGGCGCCGGATCGTCGGGTGAAGGCTTTACCACGGGCTCAACGGGCTTAGCGGGCTCGTCTGGCACCTTGTCACCGAGGTCCTCGTCTGTCTGCCGGAGCGCGTTCGCTCCTTCTTCCATGATCGAAGCCATATGGGTCATCTGGCCGGTCAGCTTCATGACGAAGTTGACGAACACGAGCAGACCGACCTGTTCGAGCGCCTGAGCGAGCGCCTTGATCACGGCGGCAAAACCACCCCCGTCTCCGAAGTCGTCACCTCCCTCGCTGGAGTCCTCGAGGTCGCGGTTGGCGTTCTCGCGATGCGCGCGTTCGCCGCTCTCCTCGGCCTCGGTCCCGTTACTCCGAACCTTCTTGGCCGCCTCACCCAGTTTCTCGTAAGAGATCTTGAGCGACTGAACCTCCGCCACCACCGGGAAGGCGTCGTTCAACAGTTGGTTCAAGAAGCCGTTGACGTGGTCGCTGACGGCTTGGGCAGCCATGCCGATCAGCTTGCCCATCACCTCCTGCTCCACGTACTCCAAGGCGAGTTTGACCGCCTCGCGGGTGCTCGCGATCTCGAAGGGCACCGCGGCCTCGTCGGCGCCGAAGGTGAAGAACGCCCCGACCTGCGTGGACACGAACTCGCCGGCCAACAGCGAGGCGGCAGCAATGACGGCGTACTTCTGCGCCACAACCACGTCGGCGGCGACGTCGAGCGCCTCGGCGAAGTCGTCGAGCGGCCCGTGCAGGTCGGTCACGAGACGGTGGTGGTGCTCCCAGAACGCCTCCAGCGAGTCGGTGAACGACGACTGCGACTCCTCGGCCAGGGCGGCGACCGTACTGTGCGTCTTCGCCGAGCTCTCCGTGATCTCATTCGTGAACTGCCGGAGGCTCGTCGCCCAGGCGCGGAGCTGATCCTCGTCGATGCCCGGCCACGGCAACCCAACCACGTTGAACGCGGTCACCAGCCAGCCGGGCAACTCAAGCGACACGCCGACCACCTCCCCGCGTCCACCCGGGCCCGCGGCGCGGCGAGCGACGGGAAACGCCTGACATGGAATTACACCAAGCCGGACAGGCGGCGATCCTCTTCCTCGAGCGTGTTCGCAGCCTGTACGAGGAAGCTGCTCATGCCGTCGAGGCCCTCGATCGTCTGCGTCACGCCGTTGTTGAACTCCGTGTACGAAGACTCGAAGGCCTTGCTCGCGGAGTCGGTCACGAACCCGCTCTGGACGAGGTCGTCGACCTGTGCCTTCAGCTGCGACAGCTGGGTGACGATCTCCTCGTGCCCTGACGTCAACTTCTGCGCCACCTCACGCATCCGCCCGTAGCTGACATTCATATCTGACATCGCACGCTCCCTTGTCTCGGGATGGACCAATCACAACCGACGCTACCCAAGCCGAGCGTGCCAATCAGCACCACGATTCGTGCTCATCCGCGCAGCACGGAGTGTTCGAAAGGGCAGGGGCCGGCGGAACCGCGATCGCCGCTGGGGCTAACCGCTGCTCTGGCGGGCCTCGTCGATCAGGGCGTCGATGCCGGCATCGTCGAGCCGCAGGCTTCCGACGAGGGCGGCGAGCAGCACCACCTGGGTGACGGCCCTCGCCTGGGGGTCCGGCGAGGCAGGCAGGTCTTCACCAAGTGCGCTCCGCAGTTCCGCCTCCGCCACCAGCGGGTCCAGGAGCTCCGGTTGCCCGCCGGGGATCGCCCGGACCATGGCCACGAACCCGATCACGTCCGAGGTCGACCACTCGGGCCCGAATTGCCGTCGGGCGGCCAGCCCAAACGCAGCCCGGGTGAGCGCCACCAGGCCTGCAGAGGCTCCGGCCCCGTCGAGCCCGTCAGCGGCTGCCCGCACGACATCGGCGTTCCCGTCGATACTGGCGCGGAGAATGGCGACATCGACGTCTGTCACGGAAGCGCAACCTGTTCGTCGGTTACCGGCACGCCAACTCCTCCGGCTAGTGATTCGATGGATCGAAGGTGCTCCAGTCCTTCGTCGTCGGTGGGAAGAAGTGGCCACCGCGCTTGAACCATAGGCGAATTGCCTGCACGAAGGCTGCGGCACCCAACGCCCCGGTGACGATGTCCGCGGCACCGAGCGCTGCGTGCGGTTGGGCCTCGATGGTCGGGTGTGAGGACACCGGTTGGGCCGTATGGCTTGACGTCGGGGGGCGTTCGAACAATTTCGGTATGTTCTGCGCGCCCGTCGCCACTCCGCCAATGGCGTCGCTGTCCACCTCGGGCAGTGCCTCGTTGAACAGGTCCGACCTGGTGGGGTTTTCGTTCGTCCGCAGGATCTCCAGCTGCGCGTCGGGTGGCAGCCTCGCAAATACCACTCGCCGCTGGGCCTTCGGCAACGTCTTCAGCACCGCGAGTTGCGTCTCGAGTGGCGCGTTCTCGAGGACGGCAGCCTGCTCCCCCGGCGGGAGATCCTTCAGCACCGCCTGCACCTCGGTCGCCGGTGCCTTCCGGAGAACCCGTACCCGTTCGTCCTCCGGCAGGCGCCAGAACGCGGGCACGGATTTGATCTTCGCGACGTTGCCCGGCTTCTCGCGGGGCACGTCGTGGGCGAGGTTGTCGTCTTTCCCCTTGAGGTCGTCGACGGCCTTCATCAAGATGCCGGAAGTCTCGGACTGGCTCTTGAAGATGGCCGTCGGCAGGGACCTGAACAGGTCCACGGCCACGTCGAGAAGGCCCTGCTCCACGGCCTGGACGAC
>WQVT01000433.1 GCA_009785715.1 Acidimicrobiaceae bacterium
GGGATCCCGACGAAGACGAGGATCGCGAGGCCGACACCGATCGTGTAGGCCATCACCCGGTACCGCGTCAGTGCGGCTTGCATCGACATCATCGGTGGATCACAGGCCTTTCGGGTTTCGCCAGGTCTTGGCGTGGCCCCGTTCCTTCAACGCGGCGAGGTACTGGTTATAGGCGCTCATGCCGTAGGCGGTCTCGGCGGCCACGGCCTCCGCAGCCAGCCGGTCCTCCTCGACCTCCTCGACGAACACGCCGACGTCGCCGGCGCCGTGGCTGGTGCTGCCGATCGGCCCGAGCTCGAGGGGGCGGGGCTTGGTCAGCGCTTCGAGATCGGCGAGGGTGAACTCGGGGATGGTGGGGATGCCCTTCATCTTCCGCCGGCGGAGGCGCTCGGCCTTGCGGGCCAGCACGAAGGAGTAGTCCTCGTGGACGAGCTGCCACCAGCCGACGACCGCGATCACGGCGAACACCGGCCACTCCACCGAGTACGCGTAGCTGAGCAGGTTGCCCTGCATCGCCCGGTGGACCTGCCACCAGGCTGCGTACAGGCAGCCCGGGACCAGGATCAAGAGGATCGCGTGGTAGACGAGTGCCCTCCTCGAGAACCACCGCTTGCGCACGGTCGAAATCGTAGGACCCGCCCGCTCGGAGCGGCCAGCGGCCGCCCAGCGGCTTCCGGGACGGGTAGTTACTTCTCGGTAACCGAAATGCCACGCATGCGTGGCAACATCAGAGGGTGCGATCGCGACAAGAACCCCTTTACCACCTGGCGCTCGCTGAGGACTGGGACACGGCGAGGGCGGGCAGCACCGGCTACCGGACCTCGACGCTCGGCCAGGACCTGGCCGACGTGGGCTACATCCACTGCAGCTACGCGGACCAGATCCAAGACGTCGCCGACCGGTACTACCGCGACCTCGACGACGTCGTCTTATTGACCATCGACCCCGAGCGGCTCACCTCCCGGGTGGTGGACGAGCCGGACAAAGGCGGCGAGGCGGAGTACCCGCACATCTACGGTCCCGTCGACCTCGAGGCCGTCGTCGAGGTCACGCCCCTCGACCAGCGACCGGACGGCACGCTCGAGCTACCCGTCCTGACATCCGGGGACGGCGCCTGAGCCGTGCCCAGGTACTACGGCAGGCGGCGGGATCCGGCCGACTTCAAAGACGTCAAGATCCAGCGCGCGACCCTGAGCCGGATCTGGCAGTTCCTCCGCGCCTACCGGGTCAAGCTCTTCGTCTACCTGCTCGTGATCGTCGCCAGCTCGGGGCTGGGCGCCGTCCCGCCGCTCGTGACGAAGGCCCTGGTCGACACCATCGCCCACCACGGGACGATCGGTCGGGTCGAGGTCCTGGCGGCCCTCATGGTGGTGCTGTCGCTCACCACGATCGCCCTCTCGATCGTCAACCGCTGGTACGGGTCGGTGATCGGCGAGGGGATCATCTACGACCTCCGGACCCAGCTCTACAACCACGTGCAGCGCATGCCGGTGGCGTTCTTCACCCGCACCCAGACCGGCTCGCTGATGAGCCGGCTGACCAACGACGTGCAGGACGCCCAGAGCTCGGTGTCGACCGTCGCCTCGGTCACCTCCGATGTGTTCACGCTGGTGGCGACGCTGATCCCGATGTTCGTGCTCTCCTGGCAGATCACCTCGCTGGCGCTTCTGGTCCTGCCGCCGTTCCTCGTCCTCGACCGGCTGCTGTCGAAGCGGATCATCCGGGTCTCGCGCCAGTCGATGCGCCTCAACGCCACGATGAGCACGACCATGACCGAGCGGTTCAACGTCTCGGGTGCCCTGCTCGTGAAGCTGTTCGGTCGCCCCCAGGCCGAGGCGCGGGAGTTCGCCGGCAGGGCGGCTGCCGTGCGCGACAACGGGATCGCCCTCGCCGTCATCTCCCGCTACCTCTTCGCCGCCCTCTCGCTGGTGGGCGCGATGGGCACCGCCGCCGTGTACTGGATCGGCGGCCGTGACGCGCTGTCCGGGGCGCTGCAGGTCGGCACCGTGGTGGCGCTGGCGCAGTACGTGACGCGGCTGTACTCGCCGTTGACCGACCTGGCCACCACCCGGGTCGATGTGCTCGGTGCCCTGGTCAGCTTCGACCGGGTCTTCGAGGTCCTCGACACCGAGCCCTCGGTGGTCGACAGGCCGGACGCGGTGGCCCTGCCGGCGCCGGTGACCGGGCGGATCGAGGCCGAGGGCGTGTGGTTCCGCTACCCGGCGCCGGCGGACGTGTCGGTGGCGTCGCTCGAGGCACCCGCCGCCGACGGCGAGGACCTCCCGCTCGGCACCGAAGCCGGCAACTGGGTCCTCTCCGACCTCAGCTTCGTGGCCGAGCCGGGCACGATGACCGCACTGGTCGGCCCGTCGGGGGCCGGCAAGACCACGCTCTCAGGCCTCATTCCCCGCCTCTATGACGTGGTGGGCGGTGCCATCCGCATCGACGGCCACGACGTGCGGGACGTGACCCTGGCCAGTCTCGCCGGGGCGATCGGCGTCGTCACCCAGGACGTCCACCTCTTCCACGACACGGTGGCCGCCAACCTCCGCTACGCCCGCCCCGAGGCCACCGACGAGGAGCTGGTCGCCGCGTGCCGGGCGGCGAGGATCGACGAGCTCATCGCGTCGCTCCCCGACGGCTACGAAACGATCGTCGGCGAGCGGGGCTACCGGCTGTCGGGTGGGGAAAAGCAGCGGGTGGCGATCGCCCGGGTCCTGCTCAAGGATCCGGCCATCGTGATCCTCGACGAGGCCACCGCGCACCTGGATTCGGAGACCGAGCTCCTCGTGCAGCAGGCCCTCGCCGCGGCGCTGGCGCGGCGGACCTCGGTCGTCATCGCCCACCGCCTCTCCACGATCCAGGCCGCGGATCAGATCCTGGTGATGGACGAGGGGCGGATCGTGGAGCGCGGCACGCACGCCAGCCTGGTCGCCGAGGGCGGCCTCTACGCGGAGTTGTACGAGACCCAGTACCTGCGGGGGGTCGAGCTGGCGACGAACCCCGACGTGGAGCTCGCCACGGGCTAGTACGGGTCACACGCGTCGGAAGGTGATCCAGAGGTCGGGCTTGAACAAGGCCGCCACGAACAGCGGCCAGAGCATGGTGCCCCGGCACCAGAACTCGACCGTCTTCCCCTCTTCGATCTCGAAGGCGTGGGTACGGCTCAGATGACGCCCCGCGCCGAGGCGGACGGTGTGCCGGCCGACTTCGACCGGCAGTTCGATGGTCTCCAGGGCACGCAGCGCGCCGATCACCTTGCCGTCGACCTCGACGGGGAAGGGGCCGGCGTAGACGGGGCCGCCCCAACGTCTGGTGATGCTCA
>WQVT01000434.1 GCA_009785715.1 Acidimicrobiaceae bacterium
GCGGCCCGGGCCCAGCACGTCGCCGAGGTCATCGAGCCCGCGCTCGCCGCCGGGCGGGACGTGGTGTGCGACCGCTTCTCGGGGAGCACCCTCGCCTACCAGGGCTATGGGCGGGGCCTCGAACTCGACAGCCTCGCCCGGATGTCGGACTGGGCGGCCGGCGGGCTCGCCCCCGATCGGGTGATCCTGCTCGAGGTTCCGGCCGCCCTCGCCGGCGAGCGGATGGGCCGGCGGGGGGGCCGGGACCGGATGGAGGGGGAGGGGGCGGCGTTCTTCGACCGCGTCGCCGCCGGGTACAGGGCCCTCGCTGCGGCTGATCCGACGCGGTGGCGGGTGGTCGACGGTGCCAGGAGCGTCGAAGAGGTCGCGGCGGCCGTCCTCGCCGCCCTCTAATCCGCCGCCCTCTAATCCTGAGCGCTGCTCAGGAAGCCCGGCGCCGGAGAGAGGCCGAACCCGGCCCGTCCGGTCAGGGGCCCGGCGGCGGTGAAGCGGGCCGTCGCCTCCCCGGCCGGGAGGGGGTAGCCCCAGAGGAACCCTTGGCCGAGGTCGCAGCCGAGCGCCAGCAGTGCCTCCCACTGGGCCTCGGTCTCGACGCCCTCGGCGATGACCTGGATCCCGACCGCCTGGGCGAGCGACACCACGCTGCTCACGATGGCGGCGTCCTCGGCATCCTCGGGGAGGCAGTCGATGAACGAGCGGTCGATCTTCAGCTTGTCGACCGGCAGGCGTTTCAGATAGACGAGCGACGAATAGCCGGTCCCGAAGTCGTCGACGGCGATGGCCACACCGAGGCTCTTCAGTCGCCGAAGGACCCTCACGGCGTGGTCCGCGTCCTCCATGACGGCGGTCTCGGTCACCTCCAGGATGAGGCGACCGGGCGCCAGCCCGCTTCGCTCGAGTGCCTCGGCCACCACGTCATAGAGACCGTCATCGGCGAGCTGGCGGGCGGAGACATTTACCGAAACCGAGGGGCCGCCCTTGCCCCATTTGACGGCTTCCGAGCAGGCGGCTCGCAGCGCCCAGCCTCCGAGGGCGACGATCGATCCGTTTTCTTCGGCAACCGAAATAAAGTCCGCCGGCCAGATCACGCCTTCTTCGGGGTGGTTCCAGCGGACGAGTGCCTCGGCGGAGACGACCCGGCCGGAGTCGAGGTCGACCACCGGCTGGTAGTGCATCTCGAGCTGGTGGCCCTGGATGGCGGCCCGAAGGGCCGATGCGCGGCGGGCGCGGAGGGTGGCGTTCCCACGCAGGTGGTCGTCGAAGAGCTCCCAACGGGCCCGGCCCCGGCGCTTGGCCTCACCCATTGCCGAGTCGGCGTTCTCCAGGACGACCCCCGGCCGGTCGTCGCCGTCGCTGGTCCACGCCAGGCCGATGCTGGCGGAAAGGAACATCTCCTGGCCGGCCGTCAGGATCGGTTCCGTCAGCGAGCCGATGATCGCCTCGGCGAGTTCGATGCCGGCCGACTGGCCGAGGTCGTGGCACAGCACGGCGAACTCGTCGCCCCCGATGCGGGCCAGCAGGCCCCTTCGACCGACGACGTCGGAGAAGCGGCTGGCCACCATCCGGAGGGCATCGTCGCCGGCAGCGTGACCCCAGGAATTGTTGACGAGCTTGAAGCCGTCCAGGTCGATGAGCAGCAGCCCGCCCGTCGCACCGGGATCCTCGAGGATTCCCGTCAGGTCCTCGAGGATCGCGAATCGGTTCGGCAGCCCGGTGAGAAAGTCCGTATGGGCCGCACGCCCCAACAGCTCTTCGTAGCGGTGCCGGGAGGTGACGTCGACCACCTGGCAGAGCATGCGGGCCCGTCCGCCGGCGGCATCTTGAAGGACCGAGGCGCGAAGGGCACCCCAGCGAGGGCTGCCGTCCCGGTGGAGGAAACGGACCTCCATGTCGAACTGGTCGCCGCCGGCGCGGAGATCCGCGACCAGGATCTGGCTCCTGCGGCGGTCGAAGGGGTGGGTGATAGACCGCAGCGATGCCCCGCTGAGGTCGTCCTCGGCGTAGCCGAGGAAGTCGGCCAGGGCCCGGTTCACCTGCAGCAGCCGGCTGGCGCCTCCCGTGTCCAGGCTCACCACCGCCAGACCGATGGGTGATGCCCCGAAGAGCAGGCCGAACCGCTCTTCGAGGTCGCGAATGGTCAGTTCCTGCGTCGTGCGGGCGGCCTCGGCCGAGAGCCACCGCTCGCCCGCCAGCCGGATCTGTTCCGTGTCCGCCCGCCGTTCGAGGAGGGCGGCGGCCTGACGTGCCAGGGCCTTCAGGCCCTCGATCTGCCGTCCGTCGAGTCGCCGGGGCTGGTAGTCGAGCACGCAGATCAAGCCCGAGTTGTGACCACGGGGAACCGCAATGGGGACGCCGGTGTAGAACCGCACATGTGGCGGGCCGGCGACCGTCGGCAATTGCGCGAAGCGAGGGTCGAACAAGGCGTCGGGGACGACGAAGGGTTCCGGGGAATCGACGGCATAAGGGCAGATCGCTTCTTCCCACGGAACGTCCGTGAGTTCCAACCCGACTCTCGCCTTGAACCAAACTCGATTTTCGGCGAGCATGCTGACAAGTGCGATGGGCGTGTCGCAGAGAAGTGCTGCAAGGCGGGCGATGTCATCGAAGGCCTGTTCCGGCTCGTGATCGAGCACGGGATGCCAGGGAACCGGCTGTCCTACGGGGCGCTCCGACAGCCTGGTCCACACCGTCACGACCTGCGTCCTTTGAATCCGGAGAGCGTCCGCTCACGCGCTATTTGTGGTTCAACGGAGATTTGTACGGCCACAGGATTGGCCGGCGTGTCGCCCAATACGTTCGGCAGGTCACGTTGGGATTCCACGATGTGTCCTAACTTACCCTGGCGATCAAGAACGGCAACCAAACACCAGGTTAAGGCCACCAAAAATAGAGGAGAGCACTGTTCTCCGGCCTCGGACAATTGACGGCCCCGCCCTTTCACCCGATGGGACCATTCAGCCGCCGCAAGTGGGGTCCGAAATGAGTGCTTGCGTGAGCCGCCGGCGTCATCTTGGGGGCGCCATCATGGGGGTGTGAGCACACTCTATGACGACGTCCCCGGCCAGCCTCAGGCGGTGGCGGCACTCCTGGCGGCCGCCGCTCACCCGGTGCACGCGTATCTGTTGGTCGGTCCCCCCGGTACCGGGAAACGGGCGGCGGCGCTGCGCTTTGCGGCTTCGCTCCTTGCTCCGGGTCTGGTGGACAGATGGGCCCCGGACGACCGCACGGGGGGGCCCGGCGCCGGGACGCACGCCGAGGATCGAGAGGTCCTCCGGCGGGTCCTGGCCGGCGTGCATCCGGACGTCATGGTCGTCGAA
>WQVT01000435.1 GCA_009785715.1 Acidimicrobiaceae bacterium
AACCGTTCGGCGTCGAGCGAGCCTTCCGTGAGGGCGACGTTGAAGGGGTGCTCGGCAATGGCCCGGCGGAGGTCGGCCGTCCGGGCGGCGGCGGCGGCGCAGAAGCCGGCGGGCAGATCGGGCTCGGTCACCCTGCTCTACTGCCCTCCTGCCCCTGGGAGCAGTTTGTGCCAGGCTGAGTGCAGCCCGGTGGCGGGTAGTTCAATCGGCAGAACGCCTGACTTTGGATCAGGAGGTTGCAGGTTCGATCCCTGCCCCGCCAGCCACATAACCGCAGTACCTCTCGAAGCTCCTCGGCCGCTACAGCGCCGAGCTGGGCCTGCCACGGCTCACCGCCCACGGGCTGCGGCACAGTTCCTCGACGGGCCGGCTAGAGCCGACGAGCTCAAGGCCATCACCGCTCAGGCCCAGGCGCAGTACCGCGGGGCGCCTGGACAAGCTCAAAGACCTCTAGCGGGTGCGGTACCTCACCGTCGAGGAAGTCATCGGACTCCACGACGCGGAAGCTCCCGGCTCCCCGCTCGTTCGCCCGGATCTCCTCGACTCGGCGGTCGTGGCACCCCAGCAGAGCGCGTTTGGCGAAGACGCCTATCCGACCATCCACCTCAAGGCGGCGGCGCGCCGGCTTGCCGGGTGCCGTACTGCTTCAGGGTCCACCCATAGCCGGGCCGCCATCCGTTCGACCCGCTGGGCTGCGCGGTGCTCGGTCCCCTTTCGCGGTGTCAAGCACCTGTTGGGCCTCCTCGGGTGTCCGGGCGTCGTCGATCTTCGTGGCCGCCTTCTTCGATCCCTGCCCGCCAGCCACATCGTTTACTGTCCCTGGTCGTTGCGCCCAACGACGCCGCACCGGTCTAACCGCTGGGCTTTACTCACGAGGAGCACTTGATGTTCTACGAGCTACGCCACTACAGACCCAACCAGGGAAGCGGGACGAGTGGGTCCGCTACATGGAGGAAAACATCATTCCCTTCCAGGTCTCGAAGGGGATGGTGATCGTGGGGTCGTTTGTCGATGAGGAGCACGAGGACAGCTACTTCTGGATCCGTCGTTTCGACAGCGAAGAACATCGCAAAGAGCTGTATGCCGCCGTCTACGACAGCGATCACTGGAAGAACGAGATCGCCCCGCCGATCGGCGAGCTCCTGAAGCGCGACGCCGCGGTCATCACGCGCATCGTGCCTACCTCCAGGTCCGTCCTGCACTAGCCGCTCACCCGTCTGGCGCCGACCTGCTCATCGGTGTCTAAGGTGCGGACCGCCCGCTGCGCGCGAGACGGAGCGAGCTGGAGGTCGGTCATGGCAAGAACGCGCAGCTTCCGCTTCGGTGTATCCGCCTCGGCGCCGCCGTCCGGCGCGAAGGAGTGGCTCGATCTCGCCCGCAAGGTCGAAGACCTCGGCTACTCGACGCTGCTCGTCGCGGATCACATGAGCCAGCAGGCGTCGCCGTTGATCGCGGCTGCGGCCGCCCTCACGGCGACGACCACGCTGCGCGCCGGCACCCAGGTGCTGGCGAACCCGTTCCGCAATCCGGCGATCCTGGCGAAGGAGATCGCCTCGCTGGACATGCTGAGCGACGGTCGGTTCGAGCCCGGACTCGGGGCGGGGTGGCCGAACAGCAGCCCCATCGGTCGATCGGACTCGGCTCAGACCGGCATCGACATGGGCAGCAGCGGAGAGCGGGTGGACCGGCTCATCGAGACCGTGCAGATCGTGAAGCGCTTCTGTGCGAGCGACGAACCGTTCGACTTCGAAGGCAAGCACCACCGGCTGAAGGGCGTCGTGCCCTCGCCCCGTGCGGTGCAACGCCCGCATCCGCCGATCATGGTGGCCGGCGCGGGTCCCCGGATGATGCGCCTTGCGGCGACGGAGGCGGACATCATCAACATCGCCCCTCGTCCCCCGATCGTCGGTCCCACGGCGCGCGGATCGATGGGCTTCGGCATGACGATGGCGGACGAGGTCGAGCTGATCAAGACGGAGGCCGGTGCCCGCTACGGCGACTTGGAGCTCTGCGTGTTCTCGAACAACCCCGGAGCGAAGAATCCCTCAGTCACCGATGACCCGGACCCGCTGATCGAGGAACTCGCCCGCGACCTCAACAGCACCCCGGAGGAGGCCCTGGCCATGCCGGCGACCCTGATCGGGAGCGCCGGGGCACTGACCGAACGGCTCCAGCGTGACCGCGAGCAGTACGACATCAGCTACCGGATCATCCCGGCGTACGCGATGGACGAGTTCGCACCGATCGTCGCCGCACTGGCGGGAACCTGACCCCGAGCCCCTATCGGTCCCGCTTCAGCAGGGCCGTGGCGATCCTCGCCTCGTTGGCTCGGTCGGGGTACGGCAGGTACAGGCTCACCCGGTCGATAACGTCGCCGAAGCGCGCTTCGAGGAGGGCGGGTACCTCCCCCGGGGCGCCCCGCACCGCGAAATGCTCGAGGACCTCCTCGGTCACGAGGCCGGCCATCTCGTCCCACTTGCCGGCCTTCGAGAGCGTGTTGAGCGCCGGCTGCAGGTCGCCCCATCCGTGCAGGTCGAGGACGCCCTTGTAGGCGGGGGTGGAGGCGTAGAAGGCGATCTGCCGGCGGACGGCGAAGTCGGCTTCCGCCAGCTGCTCGGGGGTATCGCCCGTGACTATGAGTGCCGGGAGAGACAGGGCGAAGTCGGACCGGTCGCGTCCGCCCGCGGCCAGTCCGGCCTCCACCACGGGAAGGGTCACCTCTCGCACGTAGCGCTCGGTGGTGAACGGGTGGACGAGCAACCCGTCCGCGACCTCGGCCGCCACCTTCGTCATCATCTCCCCGACGGCGGCGAGCACGACCCTCGGGCCCCCGAAGTCGTTGGCGGCCGGACTGAAGAACGGCGTCATCAGGGTGTGCGAGTAGAACTCGCCGCGGAAGTCGAGCCGGGTGCCGTTCTGCCAGCAGTCCCAGATGGCGTGCATGGCGAGGATGAACTCGCGCATGCGCGCCGCGGGGTGGCTCCAGGGCATCGAATAGCGCCGTTCGATGTGTGGCTTGATCTGCGAGCCCAGCCCGAGGATGAGGCGTCCGCCCGAGTAGGCATTCAGGTCCCAGGCCGCGAGGGCCAGTGTCAGCGGGGAGCGTCCGAATGCCACGACGATCGCCGTGCCGAGATCGAGTCGCTCGGTGTGCTCGGCGGCCAACACGAGCGGCAGCAGCGGGTCGTTCGCCGTCTCCGATGTCCACACACCGTCGTAGCCGGCTTCCTCGGCCTCGACCGAGGAAGCGGCCGCCCTCCGGAGGTCACCGCCAATCGCGCAGTCCACGAGCACGAGGCGATGCT
>WQVT01000436.1 GCA_009785715.1 Acidimicrobiaceae bacterium
GCGAGGGCCTTCGTGAGCCGGGGCCGGGCGGCGCGCATATAGGGCGTGTGAAACGCCCCGCCGGCGGCCACCGGGGCCAGGCGGCGAGCGCCGAGCTTCAGGGCCCACTGGCCCGCCCGCTCGATGGCTTCCGACTCGCCGGCGATGACGGTCTCGTCCGGGCTGTTGTAGTTGGCCACCCACGCGTCGCCCTCGGCCAGGTTGCAGGCCACGGCGACGGTTTCGGGGTCGGTTCCCGACACGAGCACCATCACGCCCGGCTCGGCGTCGGCCGCCGCCTGCATCGCTTCGCCCCGCTCGGCCACCACCCGCAGCCCGTCCTCGAACCCGAGGGCGGCCGAGGCGATCAGCGCCGCGTACTCACCCACGCTGTGGCCCGCCAGGGCGGTCGGCTCGATCCCGACCCGCTCGACGGCGTCGAGGACGAGCAGGCTCATCGTGACGGTGGCCAGCTGGGCGTTGCGGGTCTCGGTCAGCTCCTCCTGACCGGCGTGGAGGAGCAGGTGCGCCAGATCGCGCCCCGTCGCCTCCGACGCGTCCTCCACCAGCTCCCAGGAGGGGTGGTCGGTCCACGGCCGGCCCATGCCCGGTCGCTGAGATCCCTGCCCTGGGAACACAAATGCAGGCACTGGTCGGCTTCCTCTCCTTTGTTCGGATGAGTCCCTGGCGCACGCACTGATCGCGGACGGGGGTGGGGGATCGGACTGCGACACCCTGTCCGGGGGCAGCCACTGGATCCTTCGACCGCGCCGGGCCCGCCGAGGTAACACGCCGGGAAACGCACCGGGCCATGGTGACAGAGGCGGGACCGATGGTGAGGGATGCTGAAATGGCCGGAGACGATCCCTCGACGCCCCTGCTCCGGGGGCGAAACGCGACGCTTCGACCGCTCGGAGGCGTGAGGAAGCGGTCAGAGGGGAAAAGTCTCCTCCAGAGGCGTAAGGGGGCTTCCCGACCCTCGTCTACAGGGCACGACCGAGGTGCCGGCACGCCGTGCGGAAGACGGGACCGCACGGCTCGCCCGTACTGAGGAATCCTCGCTGCCAGCCGTATCCGGTTCGTCGGAAGATGGCAGACTGTGCACCGTCGAACAGGAGAAGGATGGCCGCGCCAAGCAATGGGAGACGGGATCGTCGGGAATGGGACGACGCCCGTCTGGTGGAGGCCAGCCGAGCGGGGGACGGGGCTTCGTGGGCCGTGCTCTACGCACGCCACCTCGACTACACGCGGGCGGTGGCGGCGAGGCGCACCGCCGACCAGGCGAGCAGCGAAGATGCCGTGGCCGTGGGGTGGGCCAGGGCCTTCGAGCGGCTCGCTTCCCTGCGCGACCCGGCCAAGTTCCGGCCGTGGGTGGCGGCCGCAGTCGCCCATGCCGCGCTCGACGAGTCGCGGCGCACCCAGCGGGTCGTCCCTTCCGATGACCTGACGGCCCTCGCGGGGGAGGAGGATCCCGTCGCCGACGCGGGGGTCGCCGCGGCGGACCGGGCGTCCCGGGCGATCTTCGCCCGTCGAGCCTTCCTCGCGCTCCCCGAGCGTCACCGCAAGGTGCTGGCCATGGCCCTCGTCGATGACCTGTCGCCGAAGCAGATCGCCGCGACGCTCGACATGGATCCCAACGCCGTCAGCCAGTTGTTGCATCGGGCGAAGAACGGTCTGCGCCGTTCCTACGTACGGGCCCGACTCCCGGACTCCACTCCGGAGCCGTGCCGTCGGGCTCACGAGCTGACGATCGACTACGCCCGCGGTGACGACTCTGTCCGGCCGGAGATCACGGGTCATCTCGCCGAGTGCGACTTCTGCGCCGCCCGCCTCACCGAGGTCCTGTCGACCCGCAGTGGGGCGTGGGCCCTCTTCGGGGCCACCCCGATCGCACTGCTCGCGGTCAGCGCGCTACCACGCAAGACCATCTCGGCCGTGCGCGCCGCGTTCCAAACCGGACTGGATGGGATCCAGTCCGGGGTGCAGGGGGTGACCAGCCTCCCGATGCCGGTGGCCGGAGCGTTCGCCGGCGGTTCGGCCGTGGTGGTCGCCGCGGTCGTCACGGTCAGCACCGGCATCGTCCCCCTGCCTCCCGGGCAGTCCGGACCCGCCAACGCACCGGTAGCGGCGGCGCAGCCCGCCAGTGCAGGTTCCAGTGTTTCCCCACCGCCCGTCACGGACAACGGGTTCTCCCTCGGGACGAGCAGTGCCCACGGCGGAGGTGGCACCGGAGCCGACCACGGCACGAGTCCTTCGACCACGGCGAAGACAACGTCCACGATCAGCGCGCTGTTGACCACGACGACGGCGAAGCTTCTTTCCTCGACCACCACGACGACGACCACGACCATCCCGACGACGACTACGACCACCCCGGCAACGACCTCGACGACCGTCGCGTCGTCGGCGCTTTCCACCCCGACGAGTGCCACCACGATTGCTTCCTCGACGACAGCACCGCCGGCGAGCGACGCTTCGACCAACCCGACGGACGTGACGACCCCGACCGATCCCACGACGGCCCCGACGGATCCCACGACGGCCCCGACGGATCCCACGACGGCGCCGACCGATCCCACGACGGCGCCGACCGATCCCACGACGTCGTCCGCTCCACCCACGACCCCCGACACGACACCGACGACCGTCGAGCCGGTCACCACCGCGCCGCCCCCCACGACCGCCAGCCCACCTCCCACCACGGCCACGGCGCCCCATCAGCCGCACCTGCATCTGGGGCACCCGTCGCAGGGTTGCCCTCCCCAGTCCCACCGCCCGTGGGCCTGCTCGTGACGAACGGGACCGCTTTCTCAAATACGCTGGGAGAGACTCGTCCTTTTCGGAGGCCAGCGATGAGCCGATCACCTGCGACGGCCGCCGGGGTCACCTCGGTGCTCGCCGCTTGGCGCGACTCGAGCAGCGTGCCAGCCGCGTTGTGGTCAGACGACGCCGACCGCAACCTCGTCCGGGCGCTGCTCGACGCGAGCGATGACCTGGCAGCTGCCGTCCAGCGGTTCGCGGAGGCCCTGGCCGACGCCGGCGGCACCCTCGCCGAGTGCTGCGCCCACCTCGCTGCGCTCGAACGAATCGCCGGCTTTCCCGTGTCTGCCTGGGAGCTCGCCCCGCTCGTCGCCGACGTCTTCTACGGGGCCCCGCGCGAGCAGGGCGTCGACCCCCTCACCGGATTGATGACGAGGCCGTCGCTCCACGCCGTCCTTCAGACGCGTCAGCAACAGGTGGGTGGCGATCTGAGCCCGCTCGACGGCTGGGAACTGCTCGCCGTCGTCACCGAGCGGCCGAAGGACTCGGCGGTCGCCC
>WQVT01000437.1 GCA_009785715.1 Acidimicrobiaceae bacterium
GAGGCAAAAGGCGTGGCCGAAGCCAGAGACGCCAACGCTGCAGGTGGAAGAGGTGTGACCTTCAAGGCAGCCGCCTGCCGGTCCCTGCCCTCGAGTTAGGACGGGACGAGGTCGGTGCAGGAGCCATCGCCGCGGGAGACCGAGGTGCTGGAGTTGGTGGGCTCTCGCCTGTCCAATCGTCAGATCGGGGAGCGGCTGTATATCTCGGTGCGGACGGTGGAGAGCCACGTCGCTTCGTTGATCAGAAAGCTCGAGGTGGCCGACCGCCGGGAGCTGGTCACTTATGCGTCCGAGCAGAAGGTCGACGCGTCGGGCATCGCCGCCTCACGAGTGCGCGACAACCTCCCCCTGCCGCGCTCGTCGTTTATCGGGAGGGGGGTCGAGCGGGGGCGGTTGCAGGAGATGGTCCTTCGCGAGCCGTTGATTACCCTCACGGGAATCGGCGGTTGTGGGAAGACGAGATTGGCGCTGGAGGTGGCGTCGGGCCTCGTCGGGGACTTCGACGATGGGGTGTTCTTCATCGATTTGTCGGCGGTCACCGACTCGACCCTGGTCGGGCCGGCGGTGTCGGGTGCGCTCAAGTTGCAGATACTCGATCCGACACCCGATGCGCTGGCCGACTACTTCGAAGACCGCGAGACGCTGTTGGTCGTCGACAATTGCGAGCACCTGCTCGACGCCTGCGCCGACGTCGCCGACGCGCTTCTGGAGCGATGTCCGAGGACTCGCATCCTGGCGACGAGCAGGGAGGCGCTCGGCGTCGACGGCGAGTGGGTCTTCCCGGTTCCGTCGCTTGACATCGAGGGTGAAGCGGTCGCACTGTTCGGAGAACGCGCCCTCAGTGCCCGTCCTGACCTGCAGCTCGACTCCACGAGCGAGGCCACGATCGTCGAGATCTGCCGGCGGTTGGACGGTATCCCGCTGGCGATCGAGTTGGCCGCAGCCCGTGCCGCTCACCTTTCGATCACCGAGATCCTTGAACGGCTGAATGACCGTTTCCGGCTTCTCGTGGGGGGCAGCCGGCGCGTTCAGCGCCAGCAGACGCTCACGGCTGCTTTGGACTGGAGCTACGACCTGCTCGGTCCCGACGAGCGGTCGTTGTTGGGCCGTCTGGCGGTGTTCCGCGGGTCGTTCTCCCTTTCCGCAGCCGAGGCAATCTGCCATCCGCAGGCCCTCGAGTTGGTGGGATCCCTTGTCGACAAGTCCCTGGTCTCGGTGATCGATCGCGGCGGGGACGTCCGGTACCGGTTGTTCGAATCGGTCCGCCTCTACGCCGACGGAAAGCTCGTAGAGACCGGCGAGTCGGAGCAGTTCCGCTCGGCGCACCGGGATTATTATCTCGAATGGATCGAATCCTTGCCGCTGGACGTGCGGGGTCATCGGGTGCTTGGGACCCTACTGCTGGTGCCCGAGGCGGACAATCTCACCGCGGCCCTCGAGTGGTGCCGCCACCAAGGACGCTACGACCTCTGCGCCTGCATCGCCGCGAACATGAGCAGCTATTGGTTCGCCTTTTACCGGGCCAGCGAGATGAAGGCCTGGTGGCGGCAGCTGGAGGCCGGCATTCCGGCCGAGGACTACGACCACCGGGCCAAAGCTTTGCTCGTGGGCGGGTGGGCCGCGTTGCGGGCCCTGGAGTGGGAGGAGCTCAACAAGCGCAGCGCCCAGGCATTGGCGCTGGCAGATCCTCACAGCTGGGTCGGTATGGAAGCCCAGTACCTCCAGGCGGTGTGCTGGTCGGTGACCGATCCGCCAAGGGGCGACGATGCCTTCGAGAGGCTCTTCGAGATCGAGGCGAACATCGGTGGCTCGCCGTACCCCGTAGCCCACGACCTCTTCTATGTCTCGCGTCTTCAGCGAGCTACCAGCGGCGAGGAGGCGCTCGCCATTCTCGATGACTGGATTGTGGATGTTGGCGACTCGACACCTACCACCTACATGCCCGTCGCGTTCGCCCTGTACGGCGAGACCCAAACCGCCCTCGAGCTCATGTCCCGGGCCGCGCTTCTCCCGAGAGGTCTGCCATTGGGGCAGTTCGTGAACGAGTTGCACCAGACGGTGTGGGCGTCAACACAGGCGAAGTTCGACGAGGCTGAGCGGCATCTGGCGACGCTCACTGCCTTTGTGCGGGATTTCGCAGTGGCTCGAGGGGAGGCGGCTTGTCTCGTCGGCTTCGCCAAAGTGGCCCTCGATCGCGGCGACTTTGGTCGAGCGTCCCACCTCCTGGCCACCGTCGATTCCAGGTTCGGCCCAGGGAACAGATCGCTCGGGGACCCCACGGTTGCCCTGGTGTACGCCCACTGCAAGGGCGTCCTAGGGGAGTTCATCAACCTGGAAATCACCTAAGCCGAAGACGCAGCCCTACTCGGTGAGAAACAATGATCGACGGGCGGGAAGAATCGGGGTTTCCCCGATGTCCCCTGACCCCGATTCTGCTCGTGTAGGCCGTATCTCGGGCAACGACATTGTCCGGATTCGAGGAGGGTTCCACGATGGCCGACACGAACGAGGATACCTATAAGCAGAGGTTCACAGGGGCGAGCAACGTCTACAACTTCTCGGCTGGCGGGCGAGAAGGCGACGAGCTCGAGAGGCTTCGTCGTCTGGAAGAGATCACCGATCCGGCGACGATACGACGCCTGGAGGAGATCGGCGTCGGGGCCGGGTGGTCGTGTCTCGAGGTGGCGGCGGGGGCAGGGTCGATCGCGGCGTGGCTGGGCGACAGGGTCGGGCCGGGGGGACGGGTGCTCGCGGTCGACATCGACACCCGTTTCCTCGGTGATCTGGGTGCACCGGTCGAGGTCAGGGAACTGAACCTCCTGACCGACGACCTGGAGTCCGGTGGCTTCGACCTGGTCCACGGCCGCGCCATCCTGATGCACCTGCATGACCACGAGGTGGCCCTCCAGAGGATGGCAGCGGCGGTGAAGCCTGGCGGCTGGCTGCTCATCGAGGAAAAGGACCTGGGATCGCAGTTCGCGTTCGCAGGCCACGCAGAGGCCGATTGGGTCAACGAGAACCTTCGTTCAAGGGCCCGGCGGGCCGGCGAAGCAGGCCTGGACGTGCACTTCGGGGGGCGGGTGCGCGGTCTCGTCGAGGGATTGGGGTTCGAGGCAGTCGTCGCCGACGGGGACAGTCATATCTGGCGGGGCACCGAGGTCGGCGCGAGGTTCGCGGAACTGACGACCTCGGCTGCTCACGAGCGTGGGGCAATGCCCGACGAGGTCCACAGCAGGTTGGTCCGACTGTTCCGCGATCCCTCCTTCACCTTCACCGACGGCGTCCA
>WQVT01000438.1 GCA_009785715.1 Acidimicrobiaceae bacterium
CCCCAGCTTGACGAGCCGGGTCAGGGTCGAGCGCAAGACCGAGTCGGGGACGAGCTCACCCACCCGTACTGCCGTCGCGGCGGTGGGAGCCAGGCCGTCTGCGACAACGGAGGTCAGGAGCTCGACGAGGAGGAACGGATTGCCGCGGCTGACTCCGGCGCAGGCTCGCCGGAATTCGTCATCGGCGGTGGGCAACACCTCGGTGACCATGGCCTCCACCCCCGCCGGGGTGAAGGGGGACGGCGCGAGGACCCGGGCCGAGTTTCGCAGCACGGCGCGCAGCTCGCTCTCCTGACCGTCGTCGCGAAGCGCGAGGATCACGACCACCGGGAGCTCCCCGAGACGAGGGGCGAGGTGGCAGAGGAACCGCAGGGACGCCTCGTCGGCCAGGTGGGCATCGTCCACGCAGATCAGCACGCCTTGACGTTTCGCCCCTCTCGCCGCCTCGGCCACGTTGACCGTCAGCCGGAAGAGCGCGTGGAGCTCCAGGTGGCCGAGACTGTGGGGGTCCAGCCCAAGGCAATCAAACAGCGCTTGGACGCGCGCCGCGGGTCCGCAGAACAGCGCAGACCTGGCGTAGTCGTCGCATTGCGCCAGGTACGGCTCGAACAGCTGGAGCGCCACGCCGAACGCAAAGTCGGCTTCGAACTCGCAACCCCGGGCCCACAACGTCTCGAATCCCCGGACGGACGCCTCCTCCCGCGCCGAGGAGAGCAGGCGGGACTTCCCCACCCCGGCCGGGCCCTCCACGGTGACCAGACAGCCACTGCCGCCTGATGCATCGTCGAGCACCTGACCGAGAGCTGACAGCTCGCTCTCCCGCTCAATCATCCGGCTCAGCTTCGCCGTTCGACCGTCCCCCGTCCGCGCCACGACCACTGCCGTCACCACCCCCCACTTCGCCGGGAACGCCGACCACCACGATCGGAATCGTGCATCGGGGCGTTCATGTGTGGTCTTCTCGCCGCTGCCGGCGAGCTGACGACCACGACTGATGTAACCGATTACAATCCTTGCAGCACCGTGTAACCGCTTACATCGGGCAACCGCCCTATTTAATTCGGAGGGCGGTGAAGCGACGTTGTCAGTCGCTCAGGAGTCGGACGGCCCCGTCGACCTGGGCATGGCGGACGGCCTCGGCGTCGAGGCTGAAGACCACGCCGTGCACGGCGAGGCCCTCGATGAACGAGAGGAGTTGCATCGCGAGGATCTCCGGGTCCCGTGATGGGTTGACCCAGCCGCGGTGTTGGAGCTCGGAGACGAACGCCGTCTGGGCGCGGATCCAACCCTCGCACAGCCTGGCGAAGCGCTCGGCGACGCCGGGATCGTCGCGGTGCTGTTGGAAGTGTTCGGACATCACCAGCGTCCAGCCCGAAAGGCCCTCGTCCGGTGTCAGGCCGGCCTGGGCGTAGCGGACGATGTCCTCCAGGCTCATCTGCGAGGAATCGAGCCCCTCCCAGAAGGCGTTCCAGCCACGGCGGCGTCGTTGGCGATAGTCGACGACATGCCAGAAGCAGTCCGACTTGTTCTTGAAGTGAAAGTAGAACGCCCCGGAGGTGTACCCCGTGCCGGCGACGATGTCCTCCACGCGGGTCGCCGCATAGCCCTTCTCGTAGAAGCGAAACATCGCAGAGCGGACCAAGGCCTCGTAACTTGCCTCCCGCTTGGCTTGCCAAGCGGTGGGTGGAATCTCCCTTTTCTCTGAGGCCATAGGCTAGATAACTCTAGTATTCATCAATCCATCTGAGTCGCCGACGAGGAGGTTGGCAGCTCCGGCCGGTGCCGGCGATCGCGGTGACCACGTTCGGTGGCGAGCTCCGGCCTCTCACGGGAGTACACGAGGTGCATCCAGTCCGGTCCGGACGTCGATGGCCGTGCGGGGTGGGCGCCCGCCTCGGTGCTGGTCCAAGAGTGCGGACCCGAGCACCAGAGCGATTTGCCTCTTGCGGGTGACGCATGCGACGGACAAGATACATACATTCACGAATCTATTTAAGTCACGATGGGTGACTTTGAAGATGGGCCAAGCGCAGTTCGCCTGGACCCAAGAGAGGTCGGAGAAGGCGGGAGGGGCGCGCGCCTGACACAACGCGACAGCGGCGAGGGTCGATGCAAGAACGCGAAGGGATCCGAATACCGACAGCCCCGATCCGGGCTCACCATCGCGTGCTTGCACCCTGGCCGGATCGACGATCGTGTCTCGTGCAACTCGTGGCGTGATGAGTCGCGGACGCCGGCCCTACGAGGGCCTTTCCCCTCGCGAGCGTGACGTGCTCCGGCTTATCGTCGCCGGCCGAACCAACCCCGAAATCGCCGAAGAACTGTGCATCAGCGCCAAGACCGTGATGCACCACAGCGGCCACATCTATCGAAAACTCGGCGTACGCGGCCGGGTCGAAGCGACCGCGCTCGCCAACCACCAGGGACTCCTCACCGACCTCGAATCGGCGTAGATCTGCTGTCGGTCGACACCGGACGCCCGCAACCTTTCTCTATCTCCGTGTTCCTGGGCCCGGGCTCAGCATCCGAGAACCGTCTGAATCTCCTGGGTGAGGGTGATGACCTGGCCGGCGGTGGCCCGGGGGATGTGCTTCCCGGTCTGCGCCTCGACCTCGTTCGTGAAGGACCCGAACACCGAGCAGGTGCCGGCGATGTCCCCGGAGGCAAGGTACGCCTGGGCCCGGGTCACCTTGTCGGCCAGGCTGTGGCCGGGCCCGACCCTCTGCACCGCCTGCAACAGCGCCGCGGTCAGCTGCGCCGGGGTGGCGGCCTTCACCCCGATGGTGGCGGTGCCGGTGGCAGAGTCGCCCGAAGGATCGCTGATGGTGAAGGTAAAGCTGTCGGCGCCGCTGAACGCCGAGGGCGGCGTGTAGGTAAACGACCCGTCGGCGTGGACGGTCACCGTGCCGCCCTGGGCGGTGGCGCCGCCCACCGGCCCGGAGGCGGTCAGCGGATCCCCGGCCGGAGCGGAGGTGCCCTCGGTCGAGCTGAGCAGTCCGGCTGAAGCGGGCACGCTCAACGCCTCTGCCTCGGTGGTGGTGTAGGAGGGGGTTCCGCCGCTGATCGGGTCAGTCCAGGAGAACACCGCCTCCCCGTTGCCGCTGTTGATGTTCCCTGCGTTTCCGGTGTCGATGGCCCCGCCGCTGCTGATCCCACTGCCGGCCATAAAGGAGGCGCCGCCGCCCCCGCCGCCGGACCCCGCCAGGTTGCCGTTGCCGTCGGTGGCGCCTTCGCCGCCCGCGCCGCCACCGAAGTACCCCCCGCCTCCTCCCCCGCCGCCGGGG
>WQVT01000439.1 GCA_009785715.1 Acidimicrobiaceae bacterium
GAGACGCCTCCGGGGACGACGTTCCAGCCGTGGCTCTTCAGCAACGACACCGCCTTCTGGGGGTTGTAGGCGAAGGGGCAGCTCTTCTCGAAGGAGCTGGCCCACGGTGTCTTCGGGATGGACGGCACCGGGCCGCAGGTGGGCGTACCGTATCCGGCATAGAAGCTGTTGATGATGCCCTTCTGGTCGATCAGCGTCTCAATGGCTTGACGGATATAAGCCTGTTTGAAGATGGGACCCACGGTCGGGTTGTTCTGGTTGACATTCCCGAAAGAGATGACCATCACCAGCCAGGGCTCGAAATTGTAGTTGGAGAGCTGGGAGTGCAGGGCGGAGTCGGCTTGAGGGATATAGCCGTAGTCGACCGTCCCGGCACGAACCGCGTTGTACTCTGCCGTGTCGGTGGTGAATGGCTCTTCGACGAACTTGGTGATGTGGTTCGGCGCGACGGGCCCCGAATACTTCGAGTTGAAGGTGTAGGTGGACAGGCCGGTCGTCCCGTTGAAGCTGGTGAGTCGCCATGGGCCGTCGACGACCGACCACAGCTTGTTGGTCGTGTAGGTGCGCTCGTTCTTCGCTTGACCGGAGAGGAACGCGTAGACCTTCTTCGCGCCCGCCGTCGTGAGGTCGTAGTTCCCGACCTTCCCGGACGCGGACGTCTTGTCCATGATGTGCTGAGGAAGCGGCGTGATCTGGGAGAGCTCGTTGTAGGTGAACCAGAGCGGCGAGTAGGCCTTGTTCAGGGTGAAACGGATGGTGGTCGGGCTGAGCACGGTCGTCTTGACGACGTTGTCCGGGTACTCGCCTGGCACGTAGGAGAACCAGTCCGTCTTGTTGGCGGTGACGAGGGTCTGCCAGAACTGGACGTCCCGGGCGGTCACCGGCTTGCCATCGGACCACATGTAGTGGTCGAGGGTGATCGTGACGACCTTGTCGCCGTCCGAGTAGACGGGTTGCTTGGCGAGGCTGAGCGGCAGGTTCAGCGCGGCGGTGTTGCTGGGACCAGGGCCGTTGGCCGTGCCTGAGCCGAAGTTGTACAGCGGACGGTAGATGAGGTACTGCATCAACTGGACGTTCTGGGGAGTGGCGTCCGCGATCGGCTCCATGGGCAGGATGTAGTTCGCCAGGCTGTTGGCCGGTAGGGCAAACGTCGCCGTCCCGCCGCCGGCCGCGGCCGTGGCGACGGCAGGTGTCCCGACCACGGAGCCTGGTAGGAGCAGGGTGGCGAAGAGAGCCACGATGGCGACGCCTGAGGCCGCAAAGCGTGCGAGGCGACGTCGTGCCGGAGCGAAAAGGCCGTTGAGCGGGGTGTGCTTCATGACTGCTCCTGTTGGTGCGTCGTTATCTGTTGCCGTTGGGATGGGAAGTTCCGCCGAACCAGGCGATGCGGGTGAGGTCGGCCATGTCGTGGAGGCCTGGTGGGGCTTGGGAGATGACGGGGAGGAGGTTGGTGACGACGGCTTCGGTGCCGGCGTCACCGTTGACGCCGCCCTCGACGCGTTGGTGGAGGTTGGGGGTCCCGGTGATGAGGATCTCGTCGTTGTCCGCTGCGCCGTAGCTCATCTGGAGATCGAAGCGGATGCCTCGGCCGTCGGCGCAGGTGGCCTCGGCCCATTGTTGCTGGCCGATGACGTCGCCGGCGGGTACGGGGCCGAGGGTGGTTTGCACGGCGTGTTCGGTGATGACCGGTTTGATCTCGTCGCGGTAGGAGAGGACGTCCCAGCCGAGCCGGTGGGCGAGGAGGTGCGCGGATTGCACGAGACCGACGTGGCCGATCTTTCCTTGCTCGGCGAGGCTTTCGAATTCGGCCTGTTTCATGCCGACGCCGACCTTTTGTTGGAGGGGGCGCCGGCGGTGGTCGGTGTTCACGACCCGGCGGACCTCGACCCGGGTGACGTCGGTGCAGACGGTGGTCAGGATCAAAGGCAGGGTGTCCATCAAGAACCCCGGGTTGATGCCGGTCCCGACGACCGTGACGCCGTTTGCCTGGGCCCGGGCGTCGAGTTCCTTGGCGATGGTTGCGTCGGTGAGGGTCGGGAAGGAGAGTTCCTCGCAGGTGGAGATGACGTTCCAGCCGAGCTCGACGGCGGCGAGGAGTTGGGCGGCGACGTCGGTGAGGCGGGAACCGGTGGCGTGCAGGATGACCCCCCGGCCCCGGTCTTCCTCGGCTGGCCCGACGTCCAGCGTGGGCTGCACGGTGACGCCGAGCTCGCTCGTGCCGAGGAGGGCCCCGAGGTCGGCGCCGATCCGGGCGGGATCGATGTCGATGGCGCCTACCAGTTTGACTGCCGGGCCGAGGCGCGCGGCGCGCCCTGCGAGGCGGAGCCCGATCGGCCCGAGCCCGTAGGCGACCACGGGGATCGGGCGGTTCGTGTTCATCTCGGTGCTCACAGGCACCCTTCTTTTTGGATCCGGGTCAGGGCCTTGTCGTGGCTGTCGATGATCCGGTCCACGTCGTCGGTGGTGTGGGCGGTCGAGAGGAAGGTCAGCCCGCGCGCCACGACCCCGTCGAGCTCGAGATAGATGCGCAACAGTGCCGAGGCGAGGTGGTTGGCTCCGGTCATGTCTCTTCTACTGGTGGGCCGCTTGGGGGTGAGGTGCACGCCGACCATCGAGCCCATTCCGGTCACGTGCCCGGTGACCCCGAGGCGGGTGAAGACCTCTTCTATGCCCTGGGTGAGGCGGGCGCCGAGCCGGTTGAGGTTCGGGTAGGTGTCCGGATTGCCGAGCAGTTCGCTGAGCTGCGCGACGCCGGCGGTGGTGGTCATCGGGTTCCCCGAGAAGGTCCCGCCGGCCGCGACCCCGCGCCCGCCGTCGGGCCCGGATGGCCACATCGTGCGGCTCATGAGCTCGCCTTGGCCGCAGATGACCCCGATCGGCAGTCCGCCGCCGACGATCTTGCCGAGCGTCGTCACGTCGGCGGTGACGCCGAGCTCGCCGGCGGCGGAATGCGGGCCGACGCGGTAGCCGCTGATGACCTCGTCGAAGATCAACACGGCGCCGACCTCGTCACACGCGTCCCGGACACTCTGGAGGAACTCCGGCGTGGCGGGGAGGCAGCCGCCCGCCCCGATCACCGGCTCCATGATCACCCCCGCGAGCTCTTCGCCCTCGGCGCGGATCCGCTGTGCGGCCCTGGGGTCGTTGAACGGCAGGATCACGACATCCGCCGCCGACGCCGACGACAGTCCCCGGCTGTCGGGGTTGGCGTCGGCCTGGGCGGGATCCCCCGAGATGCTGGTGAAGCCGTAGAGCGTGAACTCGTTCGAGCCGTGCCATCC
>WQVT01000440.1 GCA_009785715.1 Acidimicrobiaceae bacterium
ATCATGGTCGACTGCGGTGCCGACGTCACCGTGGTCGACGTCGACGATGAGCCCCTCGAGAAGGTCGAGAAGGACCTCGCCGGCCGTCCCGGGCAGATCCAGGCGAAGCACGTGGACGTGACCGACTACGCCCAGATCCGCGGCACCGTCGACGAGATGGTCGCCGGCGGTGGGATCGACGTCGCGTTCGCCAACGCCGGCGGCTCCATCCCCTCCCAAAGATCAGAGGGCGTGCTCGACGGACTCGACGAGGGCTGGGACGCGACACTCCAGCTCAACCTGAACGGCGCCTGGGCCACGATCCAGGCGGCCGCCACCCCGATGCGCGCTCAGGGCTCCGGCCGGATCATCGCCACCTGCTCGACGGCGGGTCTGCGCCAAGATCCCCTCGTCAACGCGTCCTACATCGCGTCGAAGGGCGCGCTCGTCAACCTGGTGCGCCAGGCGGCGCTGGAGCTCGCGCCCCACGGGGTCATGGTGAACGGGATCGCGCCCGGCCCCTTCCACACCAACATCGGCTCGAAGTACCGGCCGGCGAACTTCGTCCCGGACGACACCCGCTGGAACCGCACCATCCCCCTCGGTCGGATGGGGGAGCCGGAGGAATTGAAGGGCCTCGCGCTCCTGCTGGCGTCGAAGGCCTCGTCGTTCATGACCGGCGGCATTTACACGATTGATGGAGGAGCGATGGTCAACTATGCCCGCTGACACAACCGCGGAAGACGCCCCGGAAACGCTGGAACGTAGCCGTCCGATCTCCATCGACGACCTGGAGAAGCGGGCGGACTGGATCCGCCTGCAGACGATCGACCTGATCGACAGCGCCGGTCTCGGCCACTACTCCAGCACCTTCTCCTGCGCCGAGCTGATCTCTGTCCTGTATTACCACACCATGCGCCTGCGTCCGAGCCAGCCGGATTGGCCGGATCGGGACCGTTTCCTCCTCGGGAAAGGCCACGTGGCGACCGGGGTATGGCCGGTGCTCGTCGACCTCGGCTACTTCCCCGAAAGCTGGCTCGAACAGTTCGGCAAGATCGGGAGTCGCATCAACGATCACCCCAACATGAAGCTGGCGCCGGGCATCGATTTCAGCTCGGGCGCGCTGGGCCACAACACCTCGGTGGGGGTCGGGATGGCGCTCGCCGGCAAGCTGCGCGGCCAGGACTACCGGGTCTTCGAGATCACCGGTGACGGTGAGCTCCAGGAGGGGACCGTCTGGGAGGGGATCATGGCCGCCGGCCACTACAAGCTCGGCAACATGATCCTGATCGCCGACGCCAACGGCTTCTCCGGCGCCGGGCCGACGTCGGGGGCGATGAACATCGAGCCGCTGCCGGCGCGCTTCGAGAGCTTCGGATGGGAGGCGATCGAGGTCGACGGCCACGACGTCAAGGCGCTGGTCGACCTGTTCGACTCCCTGCCCGAGAACGGAGACCGCCCGATCGCCGTGGTCGCACGCACGAAGAAGGGCCACGGGCTGGCGATGACCGAAGAGGCACCCCAGGCCTGGCACCTCGGGCTCATGACGCCCGAACAGCGAGACGCCGCCAAGGCAGAGATCGGAGCGAGGCTCAAGTGACCGATGCGACCGCAACCGCCACCGGGGCCGAAGCCACCGGTGAAAAGAAGGAAATGGTCGATGTCTTCAGCGACGAAGGCATCGGCGCCGCCGCCGGGTCCAACCCGGTCGGCTACGCCCTCGCGCAGCTCGGGGACGCCGACGAGAACGTCGTGACGCTGTCCGCCGACATGAGCGGCCCCCTCGGAGACTTCCGGGGCCGCCACGGCGACCGCTACTTCGAGTTCGGGATCGCCGAGACGAACGCCGTCGGCGTCGCCGCCGGCATGGCCGCGGCCGGCCTCGTCCCCTACGTGGTGTCCATGGCGCCGTTCGGTCTGATCAAGACGGCCGAGCAGGTCCGCACCGACTGGGTGTACAACCGACTGAAGATCCGCATGGTGGCCCGCCTGTCCGGCCTGGCGATGGGCTTCTTCGGTCCGAGCCACCAGGCCATCGAGGACATCGCGGTCGCCAGGGCCATCGACGGGCTGGACATCGTCACACCCGCGGATGCCAACTCGGCGATCGGGCTGTTGCACTCGACCGCCGACCTCGACGGCCCGATCTTCATCCGTATCTGCGAGGGGCTGCCGCCCGTTTACGACCGCCCGCCGAGGATCGAGCGAGGCCAATGGCCTACGGTCAAGACGGGCACCGACGTCACCGTCATCGGCAACGGGATCGGCACCGGCCTCGGCCTGCAGGCGGCGCAGCTCCTCGAGGGTGAGGGCATCAGCGTGGGGGTGATCGACTCTGCCTGGCTCCGGCCTTACGACGAGCGCGCCATCCTCGACGCCGCGGCCTCGACCGGCAAGCTCCTCGTCATCGAGGAGCACAGCGTGGTCGGCGGCGTGACGGCGCTCGTTGCCGAGGTCCTCGGCCGCAACGGCGTCTCCGCCCACCTGGCCGATCAGGCGATCCCCGCGGGCGAGATCGAGGTCGGCGTCCCAGCCGAGCTCCTGCGCTACTACGGCTTCACCGCCGAGAACGTGGCGTCGAAGATCCGCGAGCTGGCGAAGGGCTGATCCGTGCGCGCCGTGGTTACGGCCCCGGGGGGGACGGAGCTGACCGAGTTGCCCGAGCCCGTCGCCGCCCCCGACGGGGTCGTCGTGAAGGTGGAGGCGTGCGGCATCTGCGGGTCTGACGTCCACGCCGTGGAGCACGGGTTCGCCGCGCCCGGCCGGATCATGGGGCACGAGTTCTCCGGGACGATCGTCGAGGTGGGCAAAGACGTCCGGGGCTGGCAGGTGGACCAGACGGTCGCGGTCAACCCGCTCGGCTCGTGCGGGACCTGTTACGACTGCACCCACGGCCTGGCCTTCCGCTGTGCGAGCTACCCGAACCTGGGGCTCACCGCCCAGGGCGCCTACGCCGAGTACACCGCGGTGCGGGCCGCCCAGCTGGTGGCGTTCCCGGACGGCGTCGACCTCGAGATCGGCTCGGCCGCCGAGCCGCTCGCCGTCGCCATCGCCGCCGTCGACCTCGGCAACGTCGCCCCCGGCGACTCCGCCCTGGTCTTCGGGGTCGGCACCATCGGGCTCAACGTCATCGCCGCGCTGCGCCTCGCCGGCGCAGGGAAGATCGTGGCGGTGGGCCGCTCACCGGGCCGGAGGGCTGCTGCGGCGGCCGTCGGCGCGGACGTGGTGCTCGACAGCCGCGAGACCGACCTGGTCACGTGGGCGGCCGACACCAAGACCCACTTTGCCA
>WQVT01000441.1 GCA_009785715.1 Acidimicrobiaceae bacterium
CAGACCACCGCGTCGTCGACCAGCAGGTGGCCCACCTCGAGCATGGTCTTCGGGAACACCCAGACCTCGATCCCCGAGGTCAGGTCCTCGAGCGTGAACGTTGCCATCAGCTCACCGCGTTTGGTGTACTTCCGGACCAATCCGGTCACGACCCCACCGACCCACTGCGCCATCCCGCTGCGCTCGCCCGGTCCGCCGAAGCCGCCCATAGCGGGGGCGTCCCCCATCCCGGCCACCCCGGTCGCGTTGGCGGCGCTGTCGCGGAGCTCGGTCACCGTGACCTCGACGTGCCGTGCCAGTGCGGCCTCGACGCCGAGCAGCGGGTGATCGCTGATGTACAGGCCGAGCATCTCCTTCTCGAAGGCCAGACGCGTGGTCTTGTCGAACTCCCGGTCCTCGATCGGCACCCGGGCGTCGTCGAAGGCGCCCTCCTCGGAAGCCCCGAAGTCGCCGAAGAGGCTCATCACCCCCTGCTCCTGCTCCCGGCGGCGGGCCAGGGTGCGCTCGACGATCTGCTCGAAGGCGAGACACAGGCCCTGGCGGGGATACCCGAGCGAGTCGAAGGCACCACCCTTGATCAACGACTCGACGGTCCGCTTGTTCAGCACCGCGGGGTCCACACGGGCGCAGAAGTCGTAGAAGTCGGCGAACGAGCCGTTCGCCTCTCGCTCGGTGACGATCCGCTCGACGAGGCCCTCCCCGACGTTGCGGATGGCGGAGAGCCCGAAGTTGATCGCTCCGCGCCCCCGGCTCCCCCCGTCCACGACGGCGGAGAAGTCGGACACGGACACGTTGATGTCCGGGACGAGCACCTCGATGCCCATCACCCGGCACTCGGCGAGGTAGACCGCGGTCTTGTCCTTGTCGTCCTTGACCGAGGTCAACAACGCCGCCAGGTATTCGACCGGATAATTTGCCTTCAGCCACGCGGTCCAATAGGTAACAAGACCGTATCCGAAGGCATGTGATTTGTTGAACGCATAGTCGGCGAAGGGCTCGATGACGTCGAAGATGGCGGTTCCGACATCTCGTCCGTAGCCGGTCGCCTCGCAGCCGGCAATGAACTTCTCCCGCTCCTTGGCCATGATCTCGCGGACCTTCTTGCCGGCCGCCTTGCGCAGATTGTCCGCCTCTTCGAGCGAGTAGCCGGCCATCTTCTGCGCCACCCGCATCATCGACTCCTGGTAGATCATGAGCCCTTGGGTGTCGGAGAGGACGTCTGCCAGGTCCGGGTGCAGATACTCGATCGGCTTCCGCCCGTTCTTCCGGTCGGCGTAGTCGTAGTGCATATTCGCCGCCATGGGCCCGGGCCGATAGAGGGCAATCAGGGCCCCGACGTCTGCGAACGTCGTCGGTGCGAGCGCTCGGACCAACGCCCGCACGGGGCCACCCTCGAGCTGGAACACGCCGATCGTGTCCCCCCGCCGCAGCAACTCGTAGGTCGGCGGGTCGTCGAGCGGCGCCGAGTCGATGTCGGGACGCTCACCCGTCCTGGCCTCGATCAGATCGAGGGTTCGCTCGATGACCGACAGGTTGCGCAGGCCGAGGAAGTCCATCTTGAGCAGCCCGAGCTCCTCGACCCCGTGCATCTCGTACTGCGTGACGATCGGGGCATCCTCGGGGTCGACCCCGGATTCGGGCTTGCGTTGGATGGGCAGGTGCTCGGTCAGCGGGTCGCCGGAGATGACCACGGCCGCGGCGTGGATGCCGTCCTGGCGACGGAGACCCTCCAGACCCTTCGCCACGTCGACGACCTTGGCGACGTCGGGATCCGCCGCGTACATGTCGCGCAACTCGGCGGCCGCCTTGTAGCCGTCGGCGTATTTGGGCTGCTCCTCGAAGCACGCCCAGAGCGGGGTGTCCCGGCCCATGACCAGCGGGGGCATGGCCTTGGCGATGCGGTCGCCGAGGCCATAGGGATAGCCGAGGACCCGGGCGGCGTCACGCACGGCGGCCCGAGCCTTGATGGTCGAGAAGGTGACGATCTGCGCGACGTGGTCCGAGCCCCACCGCTCGGCGGCGTAGCGGATCATCTCGGAGCGGTAGCGCTCGTCGAAGTCCATGTCGATGTCGGGCATCTGCTTCCGGCCCGGGTTCAGGAATCGCTCGAAGATCAGGTCATGGTCGATCGGGTCGAGGTCGACGATGCGCAGGCAGTAGGCGACGCAACATCCGGCCGCGCTTCCCCGTCCCGGCCCCACGCGGATGCCGACATCCCGTGCGTGGCGGATGAGATCCCACACGACGAGGAAGTAGTCGGAGAAGCCCATGTCCGAGATGACGCCGAGCTCGTAGTCGATCCGCTGCGCGACCGCCGCCGGTAGGGAGGCCCCGTATCGCTGATGCGCGCCTTCGATGGTCAGGTGGCGGAGGTAGGAGTCGGCGTCGGCGAAGCCGTCGGGCCGGGGGAACGACGGCAGCTGCGGCTTGCCGAACTCGAGGTCCACCGCTGCCCGCTCGGCGATCCACAGGCTGTTGTCACAGGCCTCGGGATAGTCCCGGAACAGATGGCGCATCTCGGCCGCCGTCTTCAGGTAGTGCTCGTCGCCGTGGAACTTGAACCGCTTGGGATCGTCCATCACGGAGCCGGTCTGCACACACAGGAGGGCGTCGTGGGCGACGGCATCGGCACGGCTGACGTAGTGGCTGTCGTTGGTGGCGAGCAGCGGGGCGCCGAGCCGCCGGGCGAGGCGGACCAGCTCGGGGTTGGTCTTCTCCTGCTCGGGCAGGCCGTGGTCCTGCAACTCGACGAAGAGGTGGTCGCGGCCGAAGATGTCCTGCAGGCGGCCCGCGCGTTCGGCCGCCAGCTCCGCGTCGCCGTTCAGCAGCGCCTGGAGGACGACACCGCCCAGGCAGCCGGTCGTGGCGATGATCCCCTCGTGGTACTGGGACAGCATGTCCCAGTCCGCCCGGGGCTTCAGGTAGTAGCCCTCTAGGTAGGCGTCGGAGCACAGCTTCATCAGGTTGGCGTAGCCCTGATTACTCTCGGCCAGGAGGGTCAGGTGGTAGTAGAGCTTGTCCCCAGGCTCTCCCTCTCCCCCGCCGTCGTCGATCCGGCCCCGCCGTGCCGGCCGCTCATGGCGGGACTCCTTGGCCATGTAGGCCTCGGTCCCGATGATCGGCTTGATGCCTGCCTCACGGGCCGCTTTGTAGAAGTCTAGGACCCCGTACATGTTGCCGTGGTCGGTGATCCCGATCGCCGGCTGGCCGTCCGCCGCAGCCCGGCTGACGACGTCGCCGATTCGGGCTGCACCGTCGAGCA
>WQVT01000442.1 GCA_009785715.1 Acidimicrobiaceae bacterium
CTTCCCCTTCTTGCCCGCCGTTAGCCCGCAAAAACTGACGGAGTGTACACGGTCTGTGGATCCCCGTGACCCTGCCGCGCTGACCCGGCGCTCACGTCGGCTTGGGAGACCTGCATACTGCGGTACCAGGCCAGCCCCCTCGGGAAATACGACATCGGTCATAACGTGCACCCATGAGCCGGTAGTCAGGCCGCGATAAGCCTGAGGACCGGGCCATGGCCCCTCCCATCGATCGCTCTTTGTCCGTGCTGCGTTGACGCCGCCGTCCGAAGACCATCATGGCCGGTCCGGATCGCGCCAAGCATCACCTGAAACACGTGATCTTTTGGTCCAAGGAGCGCTGTTCCGACCTTCGACAGGTGAGACCGGAAGCGGCGGTCTCCGGCCGTTCGGGTGGGAGAAGGGCATCACGGCTTGCCGTGGGAGCGCCCCCACGAGTCGCTCGATTGGGCGGCGAGTTCAGCGCGGTGGAAGCGAGCGAACTGGCCTACCGACCGCAGGGGTCGGTGAGCTACTTCTTGCCGTTCCCGTTAGCGCCGGCCTGGAGCGGTATCGATTGGGTGGCTCCGGGCACCGGCGGCAGCGGCAGCAGTGACGACGCCGCCTGGGCTGCCTGGTTGGCCGCTCGGACGGTGGGGTCGAACTGTGTGCTGGTTGGTGCCGGCTGGGCGGCGCCGGCGAGGGCGCCGGTGAGGTCGCCGAAGGTCTGGCGTCGCCACCGGCTGATGTTCGGGAAGGTGATCGGCCCTGCTCCGGACAGGCCGCCGGCGGCGGCGACGGACTCGATGAGCCGGAGGCAGGAGGTGTGGTCCGAGATCCCCGAGAAGATCTGTCCGCCGGTCGACCACGGGGAGATGACGAAGCAGGGGACCCGGAAGCCGCCGCCGACCGGCCAGCCCGAGCCGGGCGTTCCAGCGGGCGACGCCTTGGTCACGAACTCCTCTGGGAACTCGTTGATGTCGGGAACCGGCGGGGGAACGTGGTCGAAGAAGCCGTCGTTCTCGTCGTAGTTGATGACGAAGACGGTGGTGTTCCACAGGTCCGCATTGGCCGCCAGCGCGTCGAGCTTCTGGGCGAGGAAGACGGCGCCCGCGGCGGGGTTGCCGCCCGGATGTTCCCAGACGTCGGTGTACGTGCCGATGAACGACACGTCCGGCAGCACCCCGTTCGCGCAGTCCTCTTCGAAGGCCGTCCGGGCGCCGGTGGACCGGGTGGGATTGGCCGGGTTTCCGAGCCCGCCCGGGGTGCCGTTGCCCCACAGGGTCCCGCCGACGCCGTTGGCACTCAGGACCAGGGCTCGGGGGAGCGTATCGAGGGTTTGGAGCTGCTCGAAGTAGCCCCACTGGGTGTTCCAGTCGGCCGTGTACTGCTTGAAGCTGATCCCGGCGTTGAAGAGCGTTTCCGCCCCGCTCTCGAAGGTGAGGTCCGTGACACCCCCGGTCTCGAGCACGGGGCCACCGGCGAGGCCCTCGGGATCGATGCTGCCGTTGGACCACATCAGCCGGTTCGTGTCGGTGGGGCCCATCGCCGAGCAGTGGTAGTGGTCGCAGAGGGTGAATGCCTCGGCCAGGGCCCAGTGGAAGGGGAGGTCACCCTGGTTGTAGTAGCCCATGATGTAGGGGGCCTCGTTGATCCCGTCGATGGCGATGTGGGTGCGAAGCCAGCTGTCCATGTTCCCGTTGTCCCACGAGGCGTGCTGGGGTTGCCAGCTGTGGCTGGTCCCCCCGTAGCCGGCCCCGCCGTGGGTGATGGTGTCGAGGTGGAACGGCTCCAGGTAGCCGTCTGGGTTGAGGGGATCGGGTTGCTGGAACACCGACAGCCCGTTGGGCAACTTGATGGCGTTCGGGTCGGAGAAGCCGGCCACGCCCGGGAAGAGCCCGAAGTAGTGGTCGAAGCTGCGGTTCTCCTGCATCAGGAACACGAGGTGCTTGATCTGACTGAGGTCGAAGCTGCCCGCGGGCGGAGGGGCTGCCGACGCGGCCCGGGCCAGGCTTTCGGGCAGGTACCCGGCGAACCCGGCGGCGCCGGCCAACAGAAGGCTCCCCCCGATGAACCGACGGCGGGAGATCTTGGCCTGCCAGGGCTTGGCGCCAAGCGGATCGCGGTGTTGATTCGTCACGAAAGATCCTCTTCCTTGTCGTGGTCGTTCTGGGGCGAGTCGGGTCAGGGGGCGACGGGGCCGGGAGCGTCGCCAGCCTGCGCCAACCCGGTGACGGAGGCGACCTTGCTGTTGGTCGTGTCAGCGACGTAGAGGGTGCCGGTCGAGTCGTCCACGGCGATCGCCACCGGACCGCTGAGCCGGGAGGCGGTTGCCGGCCCGGGGACCTCGGCGCCGGCGGCGGGTGGGGTCCCGCCGGCGCCAGCCTGGTTGACGACGGTGGAGATGGTGCCGGCGGGGGTGACCTCGCGGATGGCGTTGTTGGCGGTGTCGGCGATGAACAGGTCACCGGCCGAATCCAGGGCAACGCCTTCGGGGGAATGCAGCTGGGCGGACGTGGCCGGGCCACCGTCCCCGCTGTACCCTCCGATGCCGTCGTTGGCCTGGTCCGCCGCGAAGTCGCCGGCGACCGTGGTGATGTCACCGTTGCCGGCATCGACCCGGCGGATGACGTTGTTGCCGGCGTCCGCGATGTACACGTTGCCCGCGCTGTCGACCGCTACCCCGATCGGCGAGTCGAGTTCGGCGCCCTTCGCCTGATGGCCGTCACCCTTGTAGCCGGGCTGCCCGTTGCCGGCGAAGGGAACCAGGAGGCCATCCGGCAACAACTCCTCCACCCTGTTGTTGGAGGTGTCGGCGATGAAGACATCGCCCGACGCGTCGACGGCCACGCCCTGCGGCAGGTCGAGCTCTGCATCGGTCGCGGCGCCGCCCAACCCTGCCTTGCCGGCGACGCCCGTCCCCGCCAGGCGGGTGATGATGCCCGTCTTGGCATCGATCTTGCGGACCACGTCGTCCTCGGTGTCGGCGATGTAGATGTTGCCTGCCGCGTCCACGGCGACGCCTGCGGGCTGGTCGAGGGTCGCCGCGGTGGCGGCGCCGCCGTCGCCGTGCTCGCCGAAGCCGGCGAGGGTGCCGGCGACGGTGGTCGTGTTGCCCCCGCTGATCAGCGAGACCAGGTTGGCCTCGGAGTTGGAGACGTAGACGTTGCCGTTCGAGGCGGCGATGCCGAGCGGGTTGAGGAGCTGGCCGCCCAGGCCGGACGAGGTGTAGGTGACGCAGCCGAGCGCCGGCGCCGGGCCGCCGCC
>WQVT01000443.1 GCA_009785715.1 Acidimicrobiaceae bacterium
GACCGCCGGAACGTGGAACATCGATCCGGCCCACTCCCAGGTTGCCTTCGTCATCCGGCACCTTGGCATCACCCGGATCCGAGGCCAGTTCCTGAAGTTCGAGGGAGCCATCGAGATCGCCGAGAACCATCTCGACTCGAAGGTGTCGGTCACCATCGACGCCAGCAGCATCTCCACCGGTGACGAGAACCGGGACAATCACCTGCGCGGCTCGGACTTCTTCGACACCGAAGCGCACAAGAACCTCACCTTCACCTCGACGTCGGTCCACGAGCAGGGGGACGACTTCCAGGTGCACGGCGACCTGACCATCCACGGCGTCACCAAGCCGGTGGTCCTGGACCTGATCTTCCACGGCACCTCGCCCGACCCGTGGGGCGGGACCCGGGCCGGCTTCGAGGCGCACACCACCGTGAGTCGCAAGGAGTTCGGCGTCGAGTTCGACATCCCGCTCGAGGGCGACCGGTTCGTCGTCGGCGACCGGATCCGCATCGAGCTCGACGTCGAGGCGGTCAAGGCGGCCTGACCCGCCACTCCGCCACTAGCCGGTGAAGGCATTGACGAACGAGTAGGCGGAGAGGCCGAGTAGGACCACCGCCGTCACGATCCGAAGCGTCCGCACGGACACGATCTTCAGCAGGTTGCTGCCGGCTGCCACCGCGATCGCGGCGACCAGCCAGAGGGCGGCCAGGGCGCCCACCCCGACGCTCAACGCGTCGTGGTAGCGCGCGGCCAGGTTGGCCGTGATGATCTGCGTCAGGTCGCCCCACTCCGCCACGAAGATGACCCCGAACGCGGCCAGCCCCATCCGCCATGCGGACGGGGCGGCCGCGATGTCGGCCTCCTCGTCCTTCGCGTTCCGGGCAAGCCACGAATATACGGCGCCGGCGGCGAAGAGCGCCGCGACGAACACCTCGACGGCGCTGTGGGGGAGGATGGCGAAGAGCGCCTCGCCGATCGACACGGCGATCACGACGTGGACGACGAACGCGCCGGCCGCGCCCATCCAGACGGGGATCGGCCGTCCACGGGAGGCGAGGACGAGAGAGGCGAACATGGTCTTGTCCGGCAGTTCGCCGAGGAACACCAGGGGGAAGACGGTGAAGAGGACTCTGAGGTTCATGGATCCTTCCCGCCGGGGAAGGGCGTCGACCGGCCTTCCGCCGGCCATGGTGAGTGGTCGGTCGGAAGGTCTGGCCCGCCTGGGTCTCAGGCCCGGTCGCCGGGTCCCCTGCTCACCAAATCCGTGGTTCGCACGTGACCAGCATGTCGACGACCGAGTTGTGGGTTACTCCCCTTCGAAAACCCAGTCTACCTAGTACCCGTCGTCGCCGGCCCAGGGGACCAGCCAGCGGGGGTCCGCCTCGGCGTCGTCGCGGATGAACCGGATATCGGCCGACAGCCGCATCCGGTCGGACTGCACGTCGAGAGAGGCGTGGACGATGTGCGGGGAGTGCACCGCCACGTCCCCGGCCCGGAAGTCCGCCCAGCGCCACCGGGCGCCAACCTGCTCGGACACCCAGCCGAGGTCGTGGCTGAGCGGACGCCGATCGTCGGGCCGGTCGGTGACCTGGCGCAGGCCTTCGAGGTCGTCGGCCCCGAGGCGATGGGACCCCTCGAGATAGACCAGCGGACCGGTCTCGAGCGGGCAGTCCCCGAGTGGGATCCACAGCGTCGTGACGTCGCCCCTGCCCTGGTCGAGGTAGGTGTGGTCGACATGGGCCCGGGAAGCTCGTCCGCTCGAGCGGTCGAACTGACGGACGATCTGGCGGGGCAGGCAGATGCACGGCCCGTCGAGGATCAGCGACGCGACGGAGGCCAGCGCGGGTTGCTCCACCAGGCGCCGCCACTCCGGGCTGCGGACAAAGCCGTGCGCCGGGTGACCGACGGTGCCGTGGGCCCCGAGCTCGGGCGGCCGGCGCCCGGAGAACACCCCGTCACCGACGGCGGTCCCCTCCGCCAGGTACCCCGGGTCGAAGCGCGAGAAGTACGCCGCCCGCGTCTCGAGCACCAGCGCCGGATCGAGGACCCCCCGCAGGTACAGGTAGCCGTCCTCGGCGTAGCGCCGGCGGAGCGCGACCGGGTCGGCGAGCAGGTCGGAGCTCTCGGTCAGCGGGGCGGCGTGACGGTCGTCGAAGGGAACGGCGACGCCATTGGACGTGACTTCCGTCACGGCTGCTCAGCTCTGGGGTTTCGCAACGTAGGCGTTGATCTGGCCTCCCGGGACGGCAACTCGTCCCTGAGTCGAGACATGCTAGGGGAGAGGTCGTGTGAAAGTCGTGATATCTCTCCTCGCGGCGGGACGCCCTGACCCCCCCACCGAGCGTCACGGAGGCCTCGCCACCACTGTCCGTGCTGGCGTTTCCCTATCGGGCCGCGCCTTGAGACCGGGCCCCCTTGCCGTCCCGCCCGATAGGGACGCGAAGCTTTAGGCCGGCGGTGACCCTTCGTAGCGTTTTCGCCGGTGGCGAGACGATTTTCCACAACGGCGGCCGGACACCTTCCCGGCCGGCGGATCCTGCACCTGATGGTGGTGACGGCTGTGGTCGGCGCGGTCGTGGCGCTGGCGGTGACGCGCAGTGGCGTCCCGGCGAGCGCGATGCGGCTCTTGACCGGGGATGCGTGGCTGGAAAACGCTTCGGCGGGGACGGTCACGCACGTGAACGGCTATTCCGGTAGCGCCGACGCACAGGCCGCGGTCGCCCGACCCGGCGATCCGTTTGAGGTCGTGCAACGGTCGGGGGGCGCATTCGTCCTCGACTGGCGGACCGGGCGGCTGTCGCGCCTCGACGACAGCAGCTTGAACGTCACTGCGGCGGTCGTGGAACCGGAGCCGGCCAAGGCGCTGCAGGTCATCACCGGGACGAAGGCGACGTGGATCCTCGACCGGTCATCCGGGGTCCTGCAGGAGGTCAACCCGACGACCCTCAAACCGCTCGGTCACCAACTCGCGCTCGGCGGGCCGACCGGCCCCGGCGTCATCGACGGCTCGGGCGCCGTGTGGGTGCCATTGCGCTCCAAGGCGGGGGTTGTCCAGGTGAACCCGGGGGGCAGGGTGATTCACCATGCCTTCGGGGAGGCCGGCACCGATATCCAGCTTGCCGATACCTCGACGGGCGTGTGGGCGGTCGACTCGCAGGCCAAGAGGGCGGCGTCGATGTCGGTTCCGGGTGCGCGCCCCGTGACGTTGCCCGCGTTGCCCAAGGCTCCGCTCGTCGGGGCGTCGGGGTCGAGCCCGGA
>WQVT01000444.1 GCA_009785715.1 Acidimicrobiaceae bacterium
CGTGTACGGCGTGATGTCGGCGGGATTGCGCGTGCGTGAGACGCTGCTCCCCCTCCTGATCCTCCCGGTGGTGGCGCCGGTCATGCTCGGTGCCACCGAGGCCTGGCGCTCCGCCCTCGGCCAGACCGGAGGCGGCGGTGGGCGGTGGCTCGCCCTCCTCGGGAGCTTCGCCGTCATCTACGTCACCCTCGGGGTGCTGGCCTTCGGCGCCCTCCTGGAGGAGTCGTGAGCACGACCACCGCGCCCGCCCCGCCGAGGGGAACCGGCGCACCGGCGGGCGCCCGCCGGCGCGGCACCGGGGACCGGACCACCCGCATCCTCGGCCTCGGGGCACTCGTCACGCTCGGCCTCACCGCCTGGCTCGGCCTGGCGGTGACCCCCCCCGACGTCGTCCAGGGACAGCTCGTCCGGCTGATCTACGTCCACCCGGCGTCGGCGACCATGTGCTACGTCGGCTTCGGCCTCTGCGCCGTGTCGAGCCTGGCCTGGCTCTGGCCCCGCACCCGCAGCCCGCGCTGGGACGCCCTCGCCGGCGCGTCCGCCGAGGTCGGCGTCGTCTTCTGCGCCGTCTGCCTCGTGAGCGGGTCGATCTGGGGCCGCGGGTCGTGGGGGGTGTGGTGGACCTGGGACGCGCGGCTGACCCTCACCGCCCTCCTCTTCGCCGTGTTCCTCGGCTACCTGGCGCTGCGGAGGACGGGCGGCGACTTCGACAGCCGGGCCAAGCGCTGCGCCATCACGGCCGTGCTCTGCTTCGTCGTCGTCCCCATCGACCACGAGGCGACGACCTGGTGGACGACCCTCCACCAGGGCAACACGCTCTTTCGCTCGAATCCCATGATCCACGGGTCGCAGCTGGCGACGATGGGCCTCTCCTTCGTGGCGTTCGGCCTGCTGTTCGCGTGGCTCACCGTCCACCGCTACCGGGTGGAGCGCCTCGAGGAACGCTTCGAGACCGAGGGGTTCGCCGCTGCCATCGCGGAGCGCCGCGCCGAGGGGACATCGTGAACGGCTATGTTGCCGGCGGTTGGGGGGCAACGGCAGGGTTGCTGGCGCTCTACACCTGGTGGGTGCTGCACCGCGGCCGGGTCCTCCGCCGCTCGCTGCCTCCGACGACCGGTCGGGAGGAGCGGGCGTGACGCTGACCACCCGGTCGTCCGCGGTCCCGCCCGCGCCACCGGTCCGTCGGGCCCGCCGCCGGCTGCTGCGCAGCCGCCGGAGGCAGGTGGTCGCGGCCGTCGTCGTCCTCGGGGCTATCGGCTTCCTGATCGGCGAGGGGCTGCACAACGCCACCAGCTACTTCCTCTACACCAACCAGGCGGTGGCGCAGAAGGCCAGCCTCGGCACCAAGCCGTTCCGCATCGAGGGCACGGTGGAGCCCGGAGTGCGCCGCGCCGGCCAGAACACCGACTTCACGATCATCGCCAACCGGGTCGCCGTGCCCGTCGTCAGCACCGGGACGCCGACCTCGCTCTTCAAGCCCGGGATCCCCGTCGTCCTCGACGGCCACTGGTCCGCCACCGGAGCGGTGTACGACGCCAACTTGATCATGGTCAAGCACACCGCCAACTACGTCGCGGCCCACCCGAACCGGCTCAAGTCCCAGCTCCCGACGAGCGGCCGATGAACATCGCGCTCGGCGAGGCCGGCATCCTCCTCGGCCTGATCGGAGCCGTCGTCGGCGTCGTGACCCTCGTTTCGGGGCTCACCAGGGGTCGGGAAAGGTTGCTGCGGGTGGGGCGCAGCTACACGTGGCTGATCCTCCTCGGCGCGGTGGTGGCGACGATCGCGATGCAGCGGGCGTTGATCACCCACGACTACACGCTCAGCTACGTGGCCAACAACGACAGCGACGCGACGCCGCTGGTCTTCCGCATCACCGCCATGTGGTCGAACCTCGACGGGTCGATCCTGTTGTGGGCCCTGGTGCTCTCCGGCTACCTCGCGGCGGTGGCGATCCACTTCCGCAAGCGGGTGCTCGATCCCCTGGTCGGCTGGGCCACAGCCGTCTCCTATGTCGTCGCCGCGTTCTTCTTCGGCCTCATGCTCACCGTGTCCAACCCCTTCGCCCGGGTGCACGGCGCCACGCCGACGAACGGGCCGGGACCGGACCCGTTGCTGCAGAACCACATCCTGGTCGCCTTCCATCCGCCGATCATGTATCTGGGACTGGTCGGCTTCACCGTGCCGTTCAGCTTCGCGGTGGCCAGCCTGATCACGGGCCGGGTCGGCGAGGGATGGCTCGTCGAGACCCGCCGCTGGACGCTGTTCGCCTGGGCCTTCCTCTCCGGCGCCGTGGTGCTCGGGGCGTGGTGGAGCTACCAGGTCCTCGGCTGGGGCGGCTACTGGGCGTGGGACCCGGTGGAGAACTCGGCCTTCCTCCCCTGGCTCACCGCCACCGCCTTCATCCACTCCGTGATGGTCCAGGAGCGGCGCGGGATGCTGCGGGTGTGGAACCTGTCGCTCATCCTCTCCACCTTCAGCCTGACCATCCTCGGGACGTTCCTGACGCGCTCGGGACTCCTCGACTCGGTGCACTCCTTCGCCGGCGGCCCGGTCGGCCCGCCCCTGTTGACGTTCTTCGGGATCATCGTTGCCGGTTCGATCGCCCTCATCGCCTGGCGGGGTGACCGCCTCCGCTCGCCTGGGAGCATCGACTCGCCGATCTCCCGGGAGGGCGCGTTCCTCGCCAACAACCTGCTCTTCGGGGCGTTCGCCGTGGTCGTGCTGATCGGGACGGTGTTCCCCCTGATCGCCGCCGACGTCAACGGCTCGCAGATCACCATAGGCGCCCCCTATTTCAACCGGCTGAGCCTGCCGATCGTGGTCTGCCTGCTGTTCCTGATGGCCGTGGCTCCGGTGTTGCCGTGGCGGAAGGCGTCGGGTGAGCTGCTGCGCAAGCGCCTGTTCTGGCCCGCTGCGGCGGGGGTGGTCACCGTCGTCGTCTGCGTCGCCGCCGGCATCCGGGGCTTCGACCCGCTCCTCGCCTTCGGCCTCGGGGCGTTCGCCGGCGGCTCGGCGCTCCGCCAGCTGCTGATCGCCGTCCGCCACCAGGGGGCCAGAGGGTTCGTCGGGCGGGTCAACGGCGGCATGGTCGTCCACCTCGGCGTGATCATGATCGCGGTGGCCTTCGCCGCCAGTCACTCCTTTGCCCACTCTGACGACTTCTCGCTCAAGCCCGGCCAGAGCGCTTCGTTCCAGGGACACACCATCACCTACCTCGGGGCCAGGACGGTGAACTC
>WQVT01000445.1 GCA_009785715.1 Acidimicrobiaceae bacterium
AAGAACATCCGCCTCGGCCACGGGATCGTGCAGATGCCGCCGTCGATCAACCACCCGGCGCGGGTCGCCGAGCGGATCGCGGCGCTCGACGTCATCTCGAACGGTCGGGTCGAGTTCGGCACCGGCGAGGGGGCGACGGTGACGGAGCTCGGCGGCTTCAACGTCGAGCAGAGCGACAAGAAGGCTGCCTGGGAGGAGGCGACCCGCGAGTGCCTCCGGATGATGAACACGACACCGTACCCGGGCTACGAGGGGGAGTACTTCTCGATGCCCGAGCGCAACATCATCCCGAAGCCGATCCAGAAGCCGCATCCGCCGGTGTGGGTCGCGTCGAGCCGCCGCGAGACGATGCTCGCCGCGGGCCGGATGGGGATCGGGGCGATGGGCTTCGGCTTCGACACCCCGAGCGAGCTCACCGAGCGGGTGGAGCGCTACTACGAGCTCGTGCGGGCCTGCCGGAGACCGCTCGGCCTGGCGATGAACCCGGCGATCCTCTCCGTCGGCAACATGCACTGTGCGCCGACCAACGAGCAGGCGATCGCCGAGGGTCTCGAGGGCGCCCAGTTCTTCGGGTTCGTCTTCGGCTGGATGCACGGCCACCTGAACTACGGCAAGGACAACATCTACCGGGAGTTCCGCCGCCGCCGTGACGCCGAGGCGTCGGCCGGAGGGCAGGACACGGCCACGGAGATGGAGCCGACCGACGAGAGCGCCCGGGCGCTGTACCGCATGGGCCGGCGGGGGGCGTTCATCGGGTCCCCGGAGTTCATCCGGGAGAACCTGCGCCAGTACGAGGCGTCGCACGTCGACACGATGCTGTTCTTCTGCCAGCCGGGCGGCCGCAAGCACGAGGACATCATGGAGTCCCTCGAGCTGTTCTGCACCAAGGTGATGCCCGAGTTCAAGGACCGCCACGAGCTGCACCAGAAGTGGCGTGAGGAGCAGCTCGACGGCGTTCAGTTCCCGATCAACTCGAGTATTTGAGGGGCCGCGCATGGCACGTACCAGCGATGTCACCGATCCCGCGATCCGGGAGGAGCTCGAAATCGCCGAGAAGCTGCTCGACGAGGGGGACTACGACGAGTCGGTGCGACGCTCGGTCGCGATCTACCGGCGGATCCTGACCGAACGCCCGGACCTGCGGATCGTCGGGCAGGCGGGCCCGGCGCCGCTCAGCGCCGTCGCCGGGCCGCGCCAGCGCCCCCGCTTCCAGCCGTGGCCGGCGACCCTCGGCGTCGCGCTCAGCTTCGACGACAACGACAAGCCCGTCATGACCTTCTCGAAGGAGAAATTCATGATGAGCGAGGCCATCACCTACTTCGAGCACAGCCTCGACGCCGCCGTCCGCGTCCAGGAGGAGCCGGCTCCCAGCTAGCTACGCCGTGCTCGCTACTGCTTCGCCGCCCGCCCCCGGAGTCGACCGCGTTCGGAGGCGGAGAGGATCACCTTGCGCAACCGCACGATGGAGGGCGTGACCTCCACGCACTCGTCCTCGCGGATGAACTCGAGGGCCTGCTCGAGCGACATCTGCCGGTGGGGGACGAGCGGGATCGTGTGGTCGGAGGAGGAGGTCCGCATGTTGGTGAGCTTCTTCTCCTTGGTGGGGTTGACGTCCATGTCCTCGGACCGCGCGTTCTCGCCGACGATCATGCCCTCGTAGACCTCCACCCCCGGCGGCACGAACATCGCCCCCCGGTCCTGGAGGTTGGTCAACGCGTACGCCGTCGTCGGCCCCCGCCGGTCCGCCACCATCGACCCGTTCGGCCGGGTGCGGATGTCCCCGTACCACGGCTCGAAGTCCTCGAGCACGTGGTGCAGCTGACCGGATCCCCGGGTCTCGGTGAGGAACTCGGTGCGGAACCCGATCAGCCCCCGGGATGGCACCAGCCACTCCATGCGGCACCAGCCCGTGGTGCCGTGATTGGTCATGTTCTCCATCCGCCCCTTGCGAAGCGACAACAGCTGGGTCACGACGCCCATGTACTCCTCGGGCACGTCGACCGACACCCGCTCCACCGGCTCGTGGACCTTGCCGTCGATGATCTGGGTGATCACGCGCGGCTTGCCGACGGTGAGCTCGAAGCCCTCCCGTCGCATCAGCTCGACCAGCACCGCCAGCGCCAGCTCCCCCCGTCCCTGGACCTCCCAGGTGTCGGGCCGGTCCGTGTCGAGCACCCGGATCGACACGTTGCCGACCAGCTCGGTGTCGAGGCGGCTGCGGATGAGCCGGGCGGTGAGCTTCGTGCCCGGCTCGTTGCCCCCCGCCTTGGAGCCGGCCAGCGGTGCGGTGTTCACCCCGATCGTCATGCCGATCGACGGCTCGTCGATGTGGATCACGGGCAGCTGGCGGGGGTCGTCGGCGTCGGCGAGCGTGTCACCGATCATGATCTCGGGGATCCCGGCCACCGCGATGATGTCGCCCGGCCCGGCCCCGTCGGCTCCGACGTCGACCCGCTCCAGCGCCTCGGTGATGTACAGCTCGGAGAGACGCACCCGCTGAATGGAGCCGTCATGGCGGCACCACGCCACCGAATCGCCCTTGCGCACCCGGCCGTTGCGGATCCGGCACAGCGCCAGGCGGCCCACGTAGGGCGAAGCGTCGAGGTTCGTGACCAGGGCCTGGAAGGGGTGATCGGATTCGTAGGTTGGTGCGGGGATGTGGCTGGCGAGGAGCTCGAACAGCGGCTCGAGGTTCGATGCGCCGGCAACCTCCTCCGCCACCAGCGCCGCTTTGCCCAACTTGGCATTGGTGTAGACGATGGGGAAGTCGATCTGCTCGTCGTCCGCCCCGAGATCCAGGAAGAGCTCATAGACGGCGTCGATGACCTCCTTCGGCCGGGCGTCGGGCCGGTCGATCTTGTTGATCACGACGACGACGGGGAGGCGGGCCTCGAGCGTCTTGCGCAGCACGAACCTGGTCTGGGGGAGCGGGCCCTCGCTGGCGTCGACGAGGAGGAGCACCCCGTCGACCATGGTCAGGCCGCGCTCGACCTCGCCGCCGAAATCGGCGTGCCCGGGCGTGTCGATGATGTTGATCGTGAGGTCCCCGTGGCGGACGGCCGTGTTCTTGGCCAGGATCGTGATGCCCTTCTCCCGCTCCAGGTCCATGGAGTCCATGACCCGGTCGGCCACCTCCTGGTTGGCCCGGAACGCCCCGGATTGGCGCAGCATGGCGTCGACGAGGGTGGTCTTGCCGTGGTCGACGTGGGCCACGATGGCCACGTTTCGCAGATCGGC
>WQVT01000446.1 GCA_009785715.1 Acidimicrobiaceae bacterium
GTCAAGGACCGCCTGACCGGCTTCGAGGGCGAGAGCGTGCAGAACTACCACTTCGACGACCTCGACGACTATCCCCGCAGCGTCGAACTGGTGCAGTCGAACCCGGGCCGGCGCAAGCGCTCGGCCCCAGCCTGCATCGCCCCGATCGCCGTCAAGGACCCCGGCGCCCCGGTCCGGGACATGGAGCGCCTGGCGGCCGCCGCCAAGGTGGCCAACGCGCCGGCGACGTTCTCCTCGGCCGCCTCGCCCGGCGTCGTGTCGATCTTCTTCAACAACGAGTACTACCCGACCCGCGAGGAGTACGTCTTCGCCATCGCCGAGGCCATGCGCCCCGAGTACGAAGCGGTCGCCGCCTCCGGCGCCACCCTCCAGCTCGACTGCCCGGACCTGGCCATGGGACGGCACATGACCTACTCCGACCTCGACCTCGACGGCTTCCGGCGGACCGCGGCGGTCAACCTCGAGGCCCTCAACGAGGCGGTGCGAAACATCCCGGCCGAGCAGCTCCGCATGCACCTCTGCTGGGGCAACTACCCGGGGCCCCACAACCGGGACATCCCGCTCGCCGACATCATCGACCTGGTGTGGACGGCGAAGCCACAGACCGTGCTCTTCGAGGGCGCAAATCCCCGCCACGCCCATGAGTGGGCCGTGCTGGCGGACCTCGGCGTGCCCGACGACAAGATCATCTGCCCGGGGGTGATCGAACCGCAGTCCAACTACATCGAGCACCCCGAGCTGGTCGCCCAGCGAATCGAACAGTGGGCCTCCGTGGTCGGCCCCGACCGGCTGATGGCCGGGGTCGACTGCGGCTTCTCGATCCACGTCGGCATGCGGGGTATCGACCCGGACGTTGCCTGGGCCAAGCTCGCCAGCCTGGCGCAGGGCTGCGAGATCGCCTCCCAGCGACTTTCCGGCTGACCGACTTTCCGGCTGACAGGCTTTCCGGCTGACAGACGCTCGGGCCGAGCGCCGCCCTTGGCCGTGGAGGGTCCACAATGGGGCCATGGCCTGGGCCTTCAAGGCGCTGAAGCTGACGAAGAAGACGCGCCTCCTTCTCGCCATCGCCCTCCCGGCGGTGATCACCGTCGGCGGTCGTGCCCTCGGCTACAAGTTCGGGGGCAACGTCGTCGTACGCTGCCGCCAGGGCCACCTGTTCACCATGCTGTGGGTCCCCGGGGTCAAGCTCCGCTCGCTCGACCTCGGGATCGCCAGGTTCCAGCGCTGCCCGGTCGGGCGTCACTGGAGCCTGGTGGTGCCGGTGCGCGACCGGGACCTCACGGCGGAACAGCGACAGGAGGCCCAGGCGCACCGCGTCTTCTTCGCCTGACCGGCCCCCGTTCTGGCAGACGCCGGCGGATTCGGAGTTGGCGCGCCCGGTTTTCACGCCGGCCGGTGTCGGTACGTAGGTGCACGATCTGAGAGGGACCGGCCGCGGCCGGGAAGGGTGAGGGTGGTGAGCGAAGATCTGCTCGAACGTGCCCGCAGCGGCGACGAGTCGGCGTTCGGCCGGCTCGTCGAAGCGCACCGGCGGGAGTTGGAGGTCCACTGCTACCGGATGCTCGGATCGCTGCAGGATGCCGAGGACGTGCTGCAAGAGACGTTCCTCGCTGCCTGGCAGAGCCTCGGCGGCTTCGAGGGTCGATCATCGGTCCGCACCTGGCTGTACCGGATCGCCACCAACCGCTGTCTCAACGCCCGCCGCTCCGCCAGCCGCCGGCCCCGAACCGCGGCCCCGGAGCTCGACATGACCCGGCCGGAGCCGAGCCGGCTGGGAGAGGTCGTGTGGCTGGAGCCGTACCCGGACCTCTTGCTCGACGGCCTCCCGGGCGGCGCGGCCGGCCCCGAGGCCCGCTACGAGCTCCGGGAGTCGGTGTCCCTCGCCTTCATCACGGCGCTCCAGCTGCTGCCGGCCCGCCAGCGTGCTGTGCTGGTGATGCGCGATGTGCTCGGGTTCCGCAGCGCAGAGGTGGCGGCCATGCTGGAGACCACCGAGCAGGCGGTGAGCAGCGCCCTCAAGCGTGCCCGGGCCGCCCTCAACCGCCGGCCGGATGACGACGACTCCCGTCCGGGCGAGGCGATCGGGGAGGGCGATCGTCGCAGGCCTCCGGCGCCCGACTCTCCGGAGGAACGAGAGATCGTGTCGCTCCTGACCGAGGCGTGGGAGGCGGCGGACATCGAGGGAATCCTGGCCCTCCTCTCCGAGGACGTCTGGCTCCGGATGCCGCCGCTGCCGCTCGAATACCACGGCCGCGACCGGGCCGGCGCCTTCTTCGACGACGTCGTCTTCCGTGGTGGCCGCCGCTACCGGTTCGTGCCCACCCGCGCCAACGGGTCGCCGGCGTTCGGTGTCTACCTCCGCGACCCCCGCGGCGGCGACGCCCACGCCACCGGCCTGTTGGTCGCCGATCTGTCCGGTTTCCGGGTCGACGTGCTGACCCGGTTCGGCAACGAGCTCCTCCCCCACTTCGGCCTCCCCCGCTCGCTGCCCGACCACTGAAACCTCGTGTCGGTGCGCTCCGTTCCCACCAGCCTCCCTTCCCACCAGCCTCCCCTTCCCACCAGCCGCTATGACGGCCCCGGGCGGCCCCGGGGCACCGGGACACCAGCCGGGAGCTGGGCACACCCAGCCCCCGGGGCGTTGACGACCGCAATTCGGCGCTAGTTCGCGCTGTCCTCGTAGAACTGCTGGTTCAGGTTGCCGTTGAAATACCAGGCGTCGATCTCCGATCCAGCCCTCAGACTGTCTCCGTAGACGTCCGCGACGAGGTTGTAGTTGGGGTTCCGCAACACGATGACGTCGCCGAAGAGGCCCCATTCCTCGCTCACGGTCCACTCCTCGCCGGCCCACCCTTCGCAGGGCTCTTGGACCAACCCGGCGCCGGCAATGCCGGGGGTGTACAGACACATCCCGCTGTGCTGGTTGATCACCGGACCGGTGTCGCCAGGGTCGGGGATGCTCCAGTGCTGGTTATGCCCGCCGTTGTCGAACCACTGGATGACCGGTGCGCCGGCGTAGGTGGCGCTGCCGGACACGTCCATGGCCATCAAGCTGTTCCCGGCGTTGAAGGTCTCATATCCGCTCTGCGCAGAGGCGGTTCCCGCCGCCAGGAGCGGGCCGGCGATCGTGGCTCCAGCTATGACTGCTCCTGCGATGACCCGTCGGGCAAGGCGGGAGGTGATGATGCGGTTCATGGTTGTTCTCCTTCGGATTCGTGGTTTCCGGCCGA
>WQVT01000447.1 GCA_009785715.1 Acidimicrobiaceae bacterium
CTCCCCACCCCGCCGCCGGTCGGGCCGTACGCGTCCCAGGCCGGAACCCTGGCCGGCTGGTGGCTGCGCGTCGGCGCCACCATCATCGACGGCCTCGTGCTGGTCGTCCCGAACATCGTCCTCGACCTCCTGCTCGGCCGGGCCGGGGAGTACGGCGTGGGCCAGGTCCTGTTCGCGGCCTACATCATCATCATGCTCGGCAGGCTTGGGCAGACCGTCGGCAACATGGCGGTCCACACCCGCGTCGTCGACGCCGCGGGCGGCCAGATGCCCGGTTACGGGAAGGCCGCGATCCGCTGGATCGTGATGCTCGTGTTGAACATCACCATCATCGGAGGCTTCCTCAACATCCTCTGGCCACTCTGGGACAGCCGGAACCAGACCCTCCACGACAAGGCCGCCGGCACCCTCGTCGTCCGAACCTGATCAGGCTCCGGAGTCGGCGACGGTCTTCGGAACCCCCGAGCGGCCCGCCAGTTCGGTGATGATCGCGCTCAGCTGGGCGTGCCGCTCGAGCATCACCATGTGACCGCAGCCGTCGAGGACCACGAGTTCGGCACCGTCGATGGCGCCGGCCAGTGCCTCCGCCTGTTGGAACGGCGTGAAGAAGTCGTTGCTGCCGACGACGACCGTGGCAGGCAGGTCGATCGAGCCCACGCCGGCACCGGCCTCGAAGTTGAGGATTTCTACTGTGAGGGCGCCGGTCACCCGGGCCGGGACGGAGGCCACGGTCTGCTGCGTCAGGGCGACCTGCGATGGCGAGGGATGCTCCCCGAAAGCCATGCGGGTGAAGACCAGGCCGACATCCGAGCCCGGCATGCTGCCCCCGGGCAAGTGTGAGACCACCCAGGACGTCGGCTTCGCCAATGGCCGGGAAACGTTGAGGACCGCGTCGAGGCCGAAGATCCCGCGATCGCGCAGCGGGCTGGCGGTGGTGGCCACGAGTCCGAGGGCACCCACCCGCCGGCCGATGGGTCCGGAGCCCGCCGGCCCGGTGAGGAACCGCAGGGCGACCATCCCGCCCATCGAGTGGCCGATCAGCACCGCGTCGTTCAGGTCGAGCTGCGCCAGGATCTCCTCGAGGTCGGCGGCCAGCCGGTCGATGCTGATGCGCTCGGTCCCCTGACCCGACGACCCATGGCCCCGCTGGTCGACCGCCAGCACCCGGAAGCCGGCCGCCGCCACCTCCTCGAGCTGGTGCTGCCAGATCTCCGCCGCCAGCGTGACGCCGTGCAGGAGCACCACCGGGCGGCCCTGGCCGTGCTCGAGTACCCGCAGCCGGGCCCCGTCGTCGGCGACCACCACCCGCTCCGACACCCCCTCGAAGCCGATGGGGCCCTCGCCCGGAAGCTCCGGCTCGCGCTTGATGCGCCGCACCAGGGCCCGCTCGGCGGCCAGACCGCCCGCCATTCCGGCGCCGGCGACCCCCAGGCCCACCAGGCCGACCCGGACCAGCCCGCCCAGGCGGTCGATCACCGGCCCACCCGCCTGGACGACACCGCTCCCGCCGGACGGCTCACCCGAGCTCGCCCTCCGAGTGCTCGCTCAGCTGCCCGCGGTAGGTCCGCGGCACCCGCCCGGAGACGCCGCAGACCACCTCCCAGGCGATGGTCTCGGTCCGCTGCGCCCACTCCCAGGCGTCGATGACCTCGCCGCCCTGCCTGCCGAGCAGCACCACCTCGTCGCCGATGGCAACGTCCGCGTCCGGGCCGCAGTCGACCAGGATCTGGTCCATCGTCACCGCTCCCGCCAGCGGCCGGCGCCGCCCGCCGATCAGGACCTCGCCGCCCGTGCTCGACAGTCGCCGGGTCACGCCGTCGGCGTAGCCGAGGGGGATGGTGGCGATCACCGAGTCCCGCTCGAGGCGGTAGCGCAGCCCGTAGGAGAGACGCTCGCCGGCCTTCACCGACTTCGTGTGTGAGACCCGGGCCCGCAGCGACATCGCCGGGCGGAGCCGGGACGCAATCCCCTCTCCGGCCAGCTCCGCGGAAGGGGCGAGCCCGTAGAGGGCGATGCCGCAGCGTACGAGGTCGAAACGGGCGGCGGGGTGCCAGATGGCTCCTGCGGAGTTCGCGGCGTGGAGGAGCGGGGGACGGACTCCGGCCGCAGCGAGGGAAGCCACCGCGGCCTCGAAGTCCGCCACCTGGGCGTCGGTGTAGGGATCGGCGAGGTCGTCGGCCACGGCGAAGTGCGTCCAGAACCCCTCGAGCACGAGCTCGGGCCGGCGGCTCACTTCGAGGGCGAGCGCGACCGCATCGGCAGGCGGGGCGCCGACCCGGTGCATACCCGTGTCGACCTTGACATGGACGGCGAGCGCCTCCGCCGCCGTGTTGCGGGCGGCCGCCGAGATGGCATCGAGGCCCGGACGGGAGTAGATCGTCGGCGTCAGGCCGGAGGCCACCACCTCGGCCATCGCGGCGGCCGGGGGCTCGGAGAGGATCAGCACCGGGGCGTCGATGCCTGCGTCGCGCAACCGGCGACCCTCTTCGACGAGCGCGACCGCGAGGTGCGTGGCCCCACCGGCCAGCGCGGCGCGGGCGATCGGGATCGACCCGTGCCCGTACCCCCCCGCCTTGACCACGGCGCACAGCCGGGACGGGGCGACGAGGCGGACCAGGAGTTCGGCATTGGCCCGCACCGCGTCCAGATCGATCTCGGCCCACGCGGGGCGGAGCCGCCCCGCCTCCAGGACCGCCGCGGGGAGCGTCGGGGTCACCGGCGCCCACGCCGCGTGGCCCGCGTTGCCCTCCCCCGCTGCTGGATCCGACAGCCGTGGATCCCGCCATGGCCCGCTCAATCCGCCACCTCCCCGTACCAGTTCTCCGATCCGCCCGCCGGTGCCGGGGTGTCGGCGGCCCGGGACAGCCAGGCCGAGACCAGGTCCGGCAGGTCCGGCGCGACGAGCCCCTCCGCCCGTCCGGCGGCTGCCGCCCGGCCGTGCACGTGGGCGGCGAACGCCGCCGCCTCGGCGCCGGGTAGGCCCCGGGCGAGGAAGGCCCCGATCACACCCGAGAGCACGTCACCGGTGCCGGCGCTGGCCAGACGGGAGGATCCGGCCGTGGCGACGAGCACCCGGCCGGACGGCTCGGCCACGATGGTCGCCGGCCCCTTCAGCAGCACCACCGCGCCCGAGCGCCGGGCGGCGTCGCGCACGGCCTCGAACCGGTCGGCAGCCGGAGGCCCTCCGGCCAGACGTGCGTATTCGCCGGCATGGGGGGTGATCACGGTC
>WQVT01000448.1 GCA_009785715.1 Acidimicrobiaceae bacterium
CAGCGCCAGGCGGGCCTGCTCGTCGAGTACAGCCAGGCGGGCCTGGTAAGCGGTCAGGAGTCGCTCCCCTACGGGGAGGGGTTCGGGAAGAGGGTCGAGCCCTTGTTGCTGCCGCACCGTCAGCTGGGAGGCGATTTCCTTGATGGCCAATGGCACGCCCCCGGTGGCAGCGACGATCGCACGGACCACGAGGGCCGACATTGGCCCACTTTCACCGATGAGGGCGGCGGCCGCCTGGTCCGAAAGCCCTCCGAGTTCGACGACTTCGGCCATTGACCCGAGCCCGAGCCCGACGGCCGTTGACCTCGAAGCCGCCAGCACCAACACGGCGTCTGCGTCGAGACGGCGGAACACGAAGCCCAGGATGGTGTCGGAGGTGGGATCGATCCACTGGACATCGTCAAGCACGAGCATGAGTGGCTGGCGCTCCGCGGCCAAAGCGACCAGAGCCAACAAACTCGTGGCCAGGCTGAACGGCTCCCCCCCGCTGCTGCCCTCCTCGATGAGCGCTTGAAGGGTTTCACGAAAATAGTTCGGCAGTCCGTCCAGGTGACGGCGCAGACCGCGCACCACTGACTGGACCACACCGAGAGCCAGGTCGGATTCGCCTTCTACGCATTCGACCGTCACGGTCGAGAAGGACGGCGCCTGCTCCATCGCCCACTCGCAGAGGGCCGTCTTGCCCGTTCCGGGCGCTCCGGCGATCCAGAGTCGACGACAGCGCCCATCGGCCGCGGCATTTGCCGCCTCGAGGACGTGCCGGCACGGTGTTTCGCGACCAAACAGGCCCGGCGTCGATAGTTCCAACGCGTTATCGAGTTCGCCACCACCCTGCAGGTATTTCTCCATGCCCGCACCCCAAACCCGCCCCCGCCAGTACGGCCCAGACGTTAGTCGGCCGCCCGCCATAGGGACGGCGGTGAGCAGGCTCACCGACTGTGGCCGTTGAACCGCTGTGAGCGTGGGCGAATTCACCCAATGCACGACGCACCCGAAATGCGGGAGTAGACAGATCAGATCGGGCGGGAGGTTCTGCGCCCGGTTCAGGGATAGGTGAGCTGGTCTCCTATCTCAGCGTCCATGACGTACCGCAGCTGAGCGGTATCGACGTACTGCTGGAAGGCGGCGACCTTGCCATCGCGAAGCCGCCAGATATGCGTCACCTGGGCGTCCAGCTCTCTCCCCGTAGCCTTGTAGGCGCCGGTGTATCGCCCTTCGACCACCACCGTGTCGCCGACGCCATGGAAGGCTTTCGGGTTGACCGTGAACCCATCCCACTCGGTGGCGAGTCTGGTGAAGACGTTGTCCAGGACCGCGTCCGGGCCAACGAAGATCTCACCGGGTGCTTGGTACGGATTGTTCTCGGCTTCTCGCCATTCGATCTTCGGATCCATTGCGGCCAGTACGGTCCGAATGTCGCCACGACTGAGTGCGGTGTACAGGTCTTCGATGAGCTTGACGTTGCCCGCCGCCGAAGGATTGACGCCCAGCAGGGCCAAGAAGTCCGCGTTGTTGAAGTAGTTGCGGCACATGACGATCTTTCCGTCGCTTGCGAGTCGGGCGATGACGACCCCCCTGACGGAGAACGGCTTGTTCGCGGCTGGAATATCGGCGAGGGGAGTTTCTCCGGTATGCGTGCCTGACATGTCCCACTCGGCGGTGCAGCGGTCGCCGGTTTGCTGGAAGCTGGTGATCACGATCTGAATGTCGGGCGCCAACGTGTAGGCGCTCCTGAGACTCTCGACAATGGCTTCACGACCGCGAAAAATACGGTTGGCGCCAATCTTCTCGTAGGTGGCGTCTTCAGCCCAATACCCACTGACTCTGGGCCAGTCGCCACGATTCATCGCGCCGAAATTGTCGTCAATCCATGTCATCGGCACCTCTCCTTGTCGGTCTTCGCTCTGGGCCGGCGCGTCAGGGGAGGCAGCCGGCTCTGAGCCCGGCGCCAGATCCAGGATGGGGGTCGCAAGGTCAACGTCGCCCCCCGTCACGGCGACGTTGGTACCTTCTGCGACAACGGAGACGGGGCGGCGGATCCGAACCCCTCGATTCTCAGCCTGGCGGGGACCCCTCTCTGCCTTCCACAAGGGGATCTTCGCACCCCCCAGGCCGACGAGGCATCGGGGGTTACCCTGAGATTGCCACGGCACGGCCAGCAGCGGAGCACGAACCCGGATCGGAGCGGGTCATCGATGGACGCTTCCCATCAGCCGTACCAGCTCCGTCCTGGACTGCAGTCCCAGTTTCCGGTAGACGCCAGAGAGGTGGTGCTCGACGGTTTTGGGACTCATGAACAGGTGGCTCGCGGTCTCCCGGTTGGTATGGCCCTCGGCGACGGTCATCGCAACCTGCAGCTCCTGTGGGGTGAGGTCGCCGAGCACCGACGGCTTGGGCCTCGGTGTTCGGGCCCCTGTGGCACGTAGCTCGCGCCGGGCCCGCTCTGCCCACGGGATGGCGTCCAGGTGTTCGAAGGTGGTGACGGCGGCCTGCAGTTGTTCCCGGCTGGCGGCCAAGAGGCGACGACGCCGAAGCGATTCTCCCCAGACCAATTGTGTTCGAGCCTGCTCAAAGGGGTGATAGGAGAGCAACGAAGACGACCGATCGAACAGCACGTCTGCCCGCTCGCCTTCGGAGACCAAGAGGGCCTGGACCCGGGTGCAGGCACCTTCGGCCCACGGCGATTCGATTCCCTCGACCTCGGCCTCGAAGAGCGCAACCAGCCGCTGGGCGGTTTGCCGGTCACCTCCGCGGATCACAGCTTCGATCTGGTCGGCCCGGTAGGGGACGAACGTCGGGCTCCGCAATCCCAGATCTTCCAACAGATGTTGCAGGCGATCGAAGCCACGGACTGCGTCGTCTGTTCGTCCGATGGTCAATTGCCCCAGGGCCACGCTGTGCCGCGCGAACGACTCCACTCCTTTGCTGGTCGTCATGGACAAGGCGTCGCGGGCGAGCTGCTCGTAACCGGCCAGGCCTCGGGCTCCGGCGATGCGAGCCAGGATCGCTTTGGCATATCCCACCAGCTCGATTTGCTGAGTCTGCTGAGCGAGGCCAATCGTCTCTTCCAGCAGGGCCTCTGCTTCCTGCCAGCGACCTGTTCGGACGTGGATCTCCGCCTGAGTGGTCAGGAGCAGAGGCAGCTCTTGTGGGCGTTGGTCGCGCCGGGCGGAGCTTGCCCCCGCTCCCGCGAGAGCCATGGCTTCGTCAAGGCGGTCAAGGAAC
>WQVT01000449.1 GCA_009785715.1 Acidimicrobiaceae bacterium
GCCGGGAAGTGAGGCGAGGGCGGCTGCGCACCCCGCTGCCCCCGCCGGCGGATCGCCGTCCGGCGGATCGCCTGCCGTCTCGGCGCCTGCCGTCGGGTGGCCTGCCGTCGGGTCGCCTGCGGTCGGATCGCTCACCGGGGAACGTTCCGCGCAGCTTCGGGCCCGTTCGGGCCGACCAGGTCCCAACCGTCTCCCGTGGGTGGGTCGCCCCGCAGCTCAGCCCGCAGGGCGAGCGCCGTACGGACGTGGTCTGCGGCCACCGGCCCCTCGTGACCGGCCAGATCGGCGACCGTCCGGGCCACCCTGCGCACCCGGTGGAGGCCTCGTGCGGAGAGGCGGCCCTGGCGGAGACGCAATTCCAGAAGGCGCACGGCCGCCGCCTCGAGGGGAGCGAGGCCATCGAGGCTCGACCCGGGGATATCGGCGTTGGCGATGACCCCGCGCTGCTCGGCGAGACGCCGGGCAGCCCGGACGCGGGCGGAGACCACGGCGGTGGATTCCCCGCCCGACCCGCCGCCTCCTGCTCCGGGCAACAGCTCGCTCACCTCAGGCCGATCGACCGGGACGCGAAGGTCGAACCGATCGAGCAACGGGCCCGAGACACGGCTCGCATAGCGATGGAGGGTGGCCTCGGGGCACCGGCAGCTGCCGGGGCTGCCGTCGGCGCCGCAGGGACAGGGGTTCATCGCCGCCACGAGCAACACCGAGGCCGGGAACCGGACCGTCGCCCGAGCCCTGGACACCTGCACCCAGCCCTGCTCGAGCGGCTGGCGCAGGGCGTCGAGGACGGCGGGTGGAAACTCGGCCAGCTCGTCCAGGAAGAGGACGCCGTGATGGGCGCAGGAAAGCTCGCCGGGCCGCATCGTGGCGCTGCCTCCGCCGATCAGCGACACCATCGACGCGCTGTGGTGCGGGGCCCGGAACGGCGGCCGTCGCACGAGCACGCCGTGCGGGAGCGCCAACCCGGCCGCGGAATGGATCCGGGCCACCTCGATCGCCTCGTCGGTGGCGAGCGGGGGCAGCAGGCCGGGGAGTCGCTCGGCAAGCATGGTCTTGCCGGCGCCGGGCGGACCGCTGAGCAGGAGGTGATGGCCCCCGGCGGCTGCCACCTCCACGGCGAGCCGCCCGACGGGCTGCCCACGGACATCGGCCAGGTCCGGCGGTCCACCGCCCGGATCCACCGCATGGTCCCCGGGCGCCGGCGTCGCCGGCCAGTCCTCGTCGCCCCGAAGCGCGGCGGCCACCGCCCGCAACGTGGTGGCAGGCCACACCCGGAGCCTGCGGATCAGGCCCGCCTCGACGACCGAGGCGGCCGGCACGACCACCGCGTGCCCCACGCAAGCGGCCGCCAACGCCAGGGTGCCGGGAACGGGCCGGACGCTCCCGTCCAAGCCGAGCTCGCCGAAGAACCCACAGTCGCTGGTGGCCTCGGCCGGGAGTTGTTCGTCGGCCACGAGCAAGGCCAGGGCGATCGGCAGGTCGAGCCCCGAGCCCGCCTTCCGCAGGGCGGAGGGCGCGAGATTGACGGTGATCCGCTTGTTGGGCCAGTCGAGCCCGCTCGAGAGGATGGCCGCCCGTACCCGGTCCCGGGCTTCCCGGCAGGATGCGTCCGGGAGACCGACGACGGTGAATGCCGGGAGCCCGTTCGAGACGTGTACCTCGACGGAGACGGGGTGGCCGTCGACCCCGAGCAGGGTGGCGGACGAGACGGTAGCGAGCATGCGGCCCTCCAGCAGGACGGAGCGGTACAGGAGGGGCCGGGCGCCGGCCACCGAGCGGGCAACGTCAGTCGAGCAAAGCGCGCCGGTGTGACAACCCGGGCGGACGGCCCCGCCGGGAGGCCCGTGTGCGTCCTCGGACCGCCTAGAACGGCGCGGCGAGCGCCTGCTCCAGGTCGTCCCAGAGGTCCTCGACGTGCTCCAGCCCGACGGAGAAGCGCAGCAGCGCAGCGGGGAGCGCCTCCTCGCCGGGATGACGGGCTCTGCGCTCGAGGAGGGACTCCACGCCCCCGAGACTCGTCGCGGGGGTGATCAACGACAGGGCGGCCACCACGGCGTCGGCCCCGGCCGCCCCCCCGGCGACCTCGAACGACACCATCGCCCCGAACCCGGCCATCTGCGCCCGGGCTCGCTCGTGCCCGGCGTCGGACGGGAGGCCCGGGTAGTAGATCCGCTCGACGCGGGGATGAGCCGAAAGGCGCCGGGCCAGCTCGGCGGCGTTGGCTTCCGCCCGCTCCAGGCGCACCGCCAGCGTCCGCAACCCCCGCAGCGCCAGCCAGGCCTCCCACGGACCCGGGATGGCCCCATGGAGTGTGCGCCGGATGCGCAGGAGTTCGTGCACCTCGTCCCGAGCGGTCACGGTCAAGCCGAGCAGCACGTCGGAATGCCCGGCGATGAACTTCGTCCCGCTGTGCACGACGACGTCAGCGCCGAACGACAGAGGCCGCTGCAGGAGCGGCGTGGCGAAGGTGTTGTCCACGATGACGTCCATCCCGAGGGCGTGGGCGCCGGCGACCAGGGCATCCAGGTCGGCCACCGCAAGCAGCGGGTTGGTCGGCGACTCCAGCCACAACAGTCCGCCGGCGCCGAACTGGCCCCGGGCCCCGGACGGCCGGGCGGGGCCTTCGGCCAGCTCCGCGCAGGCCTGCAGGGTCGCATCGGTGTCGGCCACGTCGACGGTCCGGAATCGCAGGCGGCCCCGCCCGGCGACGTCCGAAAGGTATTCCCGGGTGCCGACGTAGGCGTCGCCCGCCACCACGACCCTTCCCGGGGTCGGAAGCGTCTCGAAGACGGCCGTGACGGCGCCCATCCCGGAGGCGAAAGCCAGTGCGCGGCCACCCTCCAGCCCGCCGATCGCGGCCTCGAGGGCCCCCCAGGTCTCGTTGTCGACGCGCCCGTATTCGATCGCCCCGCCGACTCGAAACGTGGTGCTCATCGCCACGGGTGGGTTGACCGGGGCGCCGGACCGCGCCGGCGGGCGGCCGAGGTGCACCGCCAGAGTGGCGGGATCGAGCGGCCGATCGCCCTCATTCACCTTGCGCTCACCTTCACCTTGCGCTCATCTCGCCGACCCCCTCGGGCACACCGCCGCTACGCCGACGATGGCCACGCGGACCCCGGGCCCCTCAGAAGGCGGCTTCGATGACATCCAACCGGTCGGGGAGGACGGCGACCACGTCGAAGCGGATTCGACCGGGCGCGGCGGTGGATCGCTCCGCCAGCC
>WQVT01000450.1 GCA_009785715.1 Acidimicrobiaceae bacterium
AGGCGTCGATCGGGACGATGAAGCACTCGCCGCCGCTGCGGTTCGGCTCGGCTCGGACGAGGAACGCCTCGACGTCGGGCTGGAGCGTCGAGAGGGCGGGGTTGGCCTCGGTGAGCTCGGCCCACGTCTCGAGGGCGAGCAACGATTCGGTCGCCCCCGCCGGACCCGGATAGAACGCGGTCACCCGACCGAGATCCGAGTTGAAGAAGAAGAAGGCGACGCTGACCGGGATCTGGAGGGAATCCCATTGCCCGGGGGACAGGCTCATCTCCGGGAGGGCGAGGTACCGGTCGGGTACGGCGCGGTAGCGGGCCCCGCCGGCGCCCTGCGAGGTGAAGAGGAGGTGACACCCGCGGCAGGCGCACAGCAGGGCCCGACCCTGAAGATCGACCAGGTGACCGTGGTCCTCGCCGATCGGCTCGGCGCAGAGGTCGCAACGCTCGCCCGGACGCGGCGTCTCGCGGGGTCGGGTCTCGCGGATCCGTTGGAGGACGGCGAGCGGGTCGGTCATGGCGCAACGCCGCTCGGACAGGAGTCATAGACCGGCTTCACCCCGAGCTTGATGGGGACGCCGGCCGACGACGTGGGCTGGTCGACGTCGATGACGACGATCTCCGGGGCGGCCTCGACGATCGCCTGCTCGACGGCCGACTGCAGCGTGACCGAGGACGAGGGGCAGCCGTCGCAGCTCCCGAGGAGGCGCAGCCTGACCGCCCGAGCGGTCGAGTCGAGGTCGAGCAACTCGACGTCGCCGCCGTGGGTCGCCAGCAGGGGGCGGACTGACGACAATGCGGCTTCTACTCGGACGGCCAGGCTGACGGGGTGCAGGTCGTGGACGAGCAACAGACTCGCCACCAGGTCGTCGTCGACCATTGCCTGCATCATCGCCGGCCCCTGGTCTCCTGCCAGCTGGACGATCCTGGTCAGGCCGCCGCCGTAGAGATCGGACACCAGGCGGAGGAGCTCCTCCACCTGCTCAAAGGTCCGGGGGTCGAGAGAACCCCGCAGCCCGTCGAGCAGCGACTCGATCCGGTCTCCCGTCGCCCTGAGGTTCTGTGCGCGGAGATTCTGCGGCGGCATCGGCCCCGGTGGCATCGACTCAGCCCCGTCCTCAGCAGGCCAGCTCGGGGTTGGCCACCTGGGTGGGCGAGTGCACCTTCTTCAGGAGCTTGCCCTTGCCCAGGTACATGTGGACCCCGCAGGGCAGGCACGGATCGAAGCTGCGGACCGACCGCATGATGTCGATCCCCTTGAAGTTCTCCCTCGTGTTCTCCTCGAAGATGGGGGTGTCGATGACGGCGTCCTCGTACGGCCCCGGCGTGCCGAAGCTGTCCCGCGGGTTGGCGTTCCAGGGCGTCGGCGGGTACGGGTGGTAGTTGGCGATCTTGCCGCCCTTGATCACCATGTGGTGCGAGAGCACCCCGCGGACCGCCTCGGTGAAGCCGCAGCCGATCCCTTCGTCGGGGACCTCGAACGGCTCCCACGTCTTGGTCTTTCCGGCTCTCACGTCGGCCAGCGCCTTTTCGATGAAATCCAGTGCGGAGGCCGCGGCGTAGGCCTGGAAATAGGTCCGGGCCCGGTCACGCTCGATCGTGTTCGACCATTGCGGGATCTTCCATTCGAGGTCGACCTCGGGCTTGAGGGCCGTCTTCGGGAGATGGATCTTGACGCTCTCACCCGTCGCCTGGATGTGGTCGGTGTTGACGAGGGCCGAGAGGGCGGTGGACCACAGTCGGGCGATCGGGCCGCCGCCGGTGTCGAGGGCGAGGTGGTCCTTGCCGTCGAACCAGCGGGGGGACATCACCCAGCTGTAGTTGCCGTCGAAGTCGCGCTTCTGCGGCTGCGGATTCGTGTGCTGGTTCCACGGGTGGCGCCGGTCGACGGGGTTGCCGAGCGGGTCGTGGGTGACGAACATCTCCTGGTCTTCCCAGTCGTCGTAAAAGGAGCTGCCGAGCAGGATGCGGATGCCCAGGTTGATGTCGACGAGATCGTTGGTCACCAGCTTGCCGTCGACCACGACGCCCGGCGTGACGCCCATGGCGCGACCCCACCGGGTCATGTCCTGGTAGCGGAAATTGCAGACATCGGGGTCCTGGAAGGCGCCCCAACAGCCCAAAAGGATCCGGCGCCGGCCCACCTCTTCGTAGCCGGGCAGGGCCTGATAGAAGAAGTCGAAAAGGTCGTCGTGCATCGGCACGACTCGCTTCATGAACTCGACGTAGCGCATCAACCGGGTGTAGTAATCCGTGAACAGCTGGATGGTCGCCGTGGTGCCGACGCCCCCCGGATAGAGGGTCGACGGGTGGACGTGGCGACCCTCCATCAGGGAGAACATCTCCCTCGTGTAGCGGCTGACCTGGAGGGCCTCGCGGTAGAACTCGCCGGAGAACGGGTTGAGCGAGCGCATGATGTCGCCGATGGTCCGGTACCCGTGATCCGAGGCATGCGGCGCTTCGGTGCGGTTGGCCTGCTCGAGGACGCCCGGGTTGGTCTCCGCGACCATCTTCTCGCAGAAGTCCACGCCGACCAGGTTCTCCTGGAAGATGTTGTGGTCGAACATGTACTCGGCCGCCTCGCCGAGATTCACGATCTGCTCGCCGAGCGCGGGTGGGTGCACCCCGTAGGCCATGTTCTGCGCATAGCAGGAACAGGTGGCGTGATTATCCCCGCAGATACCGCAGATGCGACTGGTGATGAAATGGGCATCGCGCGGGTCCTTGCCCTTCATGAACAGGCTGTACCCGCGGAAGATCGACGAGGTGCTGTGGCATTCGGCGACCTTCCCCTTCCCGAAATCGATCTTGGTGTAGATCCCCAGACTCCCGACGATTCGGGTGATCGGATCCCAGGCCATCTCGACCAGGTCGCCGGCACCCTCCGTGTTGCTCGTCGTGGTCATGCCTACCTCCACCCTTTCGTGTGTCCCGTCAGGAGCTCCGTGCCCGGGGCTCGCCACTTCGGTTCCTGGTCGACGGTCTTGGCCGTGATCTTCCGCAGGCCCCGGATCGCCGAACCGTAGAGACCGCTGGCGAGGGTCGAGACCCTCGCCCCCGGTGGCTCGTCCATGAACGGCATGAACTTGTCGGGGAAGCCGGGCATCGTGCAGCCGATGCAGATCCCCCCGACGTTCGGGCACCCGCCGACGCCGTTCACCCAGCCCCGCTTGGGCACGTTGCACTTGACGACGGGCCCCCAGCAGCCGAGCTTCACGATGCAC
>WQVT01000451.1 GCA_009785715.1 Acidimicrobiaceae bacterium
GAGCTCTGGAACCCCGACCGGGTCGAGGCGACCAGCGTGCACGTCTACTCCCCGCCACTCCAGGCGGTCGGCTACCCTGCCGATCCGCCGCAGAGCCGTTCCGCCATCCGGCCGAGCTCGCTTGAGCGGCGGGATGGGGGCAGCGGCCGGCGGGTCCGCCCGGTTGCCGGCGTGGTGGCCGAGGCGACCTCGCCGGGCGCACCGGGCTGAGGTCTGCCTGCCTGCGGCCGGCGGGCCGACGGCAGCCGCCGCCGGCAGAGTCCGCCCCCGGCAGAGTCCGCCGCCGGCAGAGTCCGCCGCCTGCAGGGTCCGCCGCCGCCGGCAGGGTCCGCCGGCGTGGGCTGGCAGGATGCGACCGTGAAATCGAGCGGCATGGCGACGATCCACACGGCGGCCCGGCAGGGCTTCGCGAACAGGGCGGGTACCTACGCGAGGATCCGCCCGAGCTACGGGGAGGACACGCTCGACGCCCTGGACTCACTGCTCGGCCAACGGCCGGGGCACATCGCCGACGTCGGGGCGGGGACCGGCGCCCTCTCGACGCTGTTGGCGGCCCGGGGCCACTCGGTGCTGGCGCTGGAGCCCGTGGCGGCGATGCTGGCCCGCTGCGGCGAGGGCCCGATCCGGGTACGGGCAACGGCGAACGCCCTCCCGATCAGGACCGGGGCGCTCAAGGCAATCACGGTGGCCACCGCGTTCCACTGGTTCTCCACGCGCGAGGTGCTCGACGAGTTCCGCCGCTGCGTCCAGCCGAGCGGGACCCTGGTGCTGATGTGGAACGACCGGGACCTGCGGGTCCCGTGGGTTCGCCGGCACACCGAACTCGTCGACGCCTATCAGGGGGACACCCCACGGTTCAGGCAGATGCGGTGGCGAGAGGTTATAGACGCCCACGATGGCTGGCGTGAGGTCGCCCATCTGGCGCGGCGTAACCCCAGCCCCATCACCCGCAAGGGTCTCATCGACCGGATCTTCTCGACGTCGTTCATCGGCGCGCTCGGCCCCGAAGAGGCGGAGAAGGTCCATGCCGAGGCGGAGAGCCTCGTCACCGGCTTGCCCGAGGAGTTCGACTACCCCTATATCACCCGGATCTGGGCCTACCGCCCCGTCTGACGGGCACGAAAGCGTTTGACTTCACCGGTCCTCGGGCCAAGTATTCGAGCGTGGTTGGCGACGAGGGTCCGGGACCGCCGGTGACCACCCGCGGGCCCGAAACCAGGCGGGAGGCCCGGTAGCCGTGGCCCCGAAGAGCCTGCCGCTGGTCCTCGAGGTGGCCGGCCACGAGGTATCGATCAGCCACCCCGAGAAGGTCTTCTTCCCGGAGATCGGCTTCACGAAGGGTGACCTCGTCAACTACTACACCGCCGTCGCCGGCCCGCTGATGACGGCGATGGGTGACCGGCCGGTGCTGCTGCAACGCTTCCCGGACGGTCCCGGCGGCTCGTCGTTCTTCCAGAAGCGGGTCCCGGAACGCCGCCCGGAGTGGCTGCAGACCCTCGTGGTCTCCACGCCGAACGGCACCAAGTCCGAGGCGCTCGTGGCCGCCGACCTCGCGCATGTCCTGTGGGCGGTCAACCTCGCCTGTCTCGGCTTCCACGTCTGGCCCTACCGCGCCGCCGACCCCGAGCACACCGACGAGCTGCGCATCGACCTCGACCCGGGGCCGGGCGTCACCTTCGAGATGGTGCGGGAGGCGGCTGGGGTCACGCATGCGTTGCTCGACGAGCTCGGCATGGCGGGCAGGCCCAAGACAACGGGCAACCGCGGGATCCACATCTACGTCCGCCTGCAACCGCACTGGGATTCGATCCAGGTGCGGGCGGCAGCGGTGGCCCTGGCCCGGGAGCTGGAGAGGCGCCGCCCCGAACTGATCACCGCCGCATGGTGGAAGGAGGAGCGGGGGACCCGCGTCTTCGTCGACTTCAACCAGAACGCACCCCACAAGACGATCTTCGGCGCCTGGTCCGTCCGGGCCCGGCCGGGTGGCCAGGTCTCGACGCCGTTTCGATGGGACGAGCTGCCGGTGGTGCACCCCGACTCCCTCACGGTCCGCAACGTCCCCGGGCGGGTGGCCGAGGGCGGCGACCCCTGGGCAGCCGGCGATGCGCAGTCCCTCGACCCGCTGCTCGAGCTGAGCCGGCTGGATCGGGAGCGGGGACTCGAAGACGCCCCGTGGCCCCCCGTGTACCCCAAGATGCCCGGCGAGCCGCCCCGGGTGGCGCCGAGCCGGGCTCGCACCCCGAAGGATTGACGCCCACGGGCTCGGCCCCGTGCACCAACTCCCCCCGGACGCCACCACTACGCTCGACGCAGTGACGGGTGCCCAACGCGCCAGCGTGATCGCCCCGCCGGTGACCCTCCCTTCGGTCGACCGCAGCCGTTGGGAGCGCGCCGCGGACCGATTGCGCCGTCTGGACCTGCCGGAACGCCGCGATCGCTGGGTGGTCGCGGCGCTCGTGGTGCTCGCCTTCCTGCTCCGGATCCCGAACCTCGGCCGGGCGTTCTGGATCGACGAGGGCATCAGCGTCGGGATCGCCTCGCAGCCGCTCAGTCGCATCCCGGGGCTGCTCCGCCTCGACGGGTCGCCCCCGGGTTGGTACGTCCTCCTGCACTTCTGGATCAAACTCTTCGGGACGTCGGTCGTGGCGACCCACGTCCTTCCGCTCACGATCTCGCTGATCGTGATCCCGGTGTCCTACTGGGCGGGGCGGGAGTTGTTCGGCCGCCCTGGCGGCCTGGCGGCGGCGCTGATGAGCGCGACGAACCCCTTCCTCAGCTGGTACGGCACCGAGACGCGCATGTACACGCTGGTCGTGCTGCTCTCGATGCTCGCCGTGACCTTCACGCTGCGGGCCGTCCGCCGGCCGAGGTGGCGCGACGCACTCGGCGCGGCCGTCTGCTTCGCCGCACTGCTCTACCTCCACGACTGGGCGCTCTACCTGACGGGCCTGACGGCCCTGGTGGTGCTCGCCTACGCCTGGCGCACCAGGAACCGCCGGCTGGCGCTCGGCACGATCGGCGCCGGGGCCCTCGTCCTCGCGCTCTACGCCCCCTGGCTGCCGACCTTCATCTTCCAGGCGCAGACGACGGCCGCGCCATGGGCGGTTCCTCCCCACATCACCGACCTGATCGTCGACCCGTCGAACACGCTGGGCGGGACGTTGGACATCATCGCCGTCCCGGTGATGGTGCTGGCGATCTGGCACACCCAC
>WQVT01000452.1 GCA_009785715.1 Acidimicrobiaceae bacterium
CGCCCCGAGCCGTAGACCGGACCCGCCGTCATGCCGGACCACCCAAACCCGGTCACCCAAACCCGGTCACTCAGGCCCGGTCACTCAGGCCCCGTCACTCAGGCCCGGCCGCCGGCCGGTACGAGCTGCGCCTCGGCCTCGGCCAGGATGCGGACCACCTCGCGCCCGAAGCGCACGTCGCAGGGGTGCGAACGCCCGCCGGCAGCCGCCACCTCCATGAGCTCCCGGGCCGCACGGACGAACGCGTCCTTCGACGTGCCGGCCATCGGCGGCATGGAGAAGATCCCGGGGTTACCCCAGAACGCCACCTCGCTGCCCGCGGCCCGCCGCGACGCCCGGAGGGTGAGCGATGCGGTGCTGGTGGCACCGCCCGCGTGGGTGAGGATCAAATGTGTCAGGTCACCGGCCCCGGCCCGGGCCGTGACGGTCTCCACCTCCCCGAGCACGGGGACCAGCACGGAGAGCACATGGGGCCCCAGATCCCACAGGGCTCCCCGTTCCCACCGCCATGACGAATCGGCGTACGGGCTCCCCTCGACGAAGTTGGCCGCGAACCAGCGGGCCCATGCCCCTTCCCATCCCTCGCCGGCGACGTCATCGAGCCAGTCCTGCCTGCCCGGGTCGTAGCGGGACGTGAAGAACACCACCGTGGAGACGCCGGCAGCCTCGACCGCCTCGACAAGCCGGTCGGCAGCGGCGATCGACGTCGCCACCGGCTTCTCGAGGAGCAGGTGGCGACCGGCCTGGGCCGCCTGCACGGCCAGCTCAGCCTGGACGTCGGGGGGCACCCCGAACACCACGGCGTCGCACGTCTCCAGGAGCTCGGCGTAGCTGGACGCGGGCCTGGCGCCGAATTCGGCGGCCAGATCGGCGGTGTGACCCGGATTGCGACCCCATACCGACGAGAGCTGCGCACCCTTCAATCGGGCCAGCCCCGCACCCTGGGTGACCCACGCCCAGTAACCCGTGCCCACCAAGCCGAAGTTCACGGCTGCCCCCTCACCTAGAGCCGTACGGTCCCATCGCTACAGTGTCGCCGACATGCCGGATGAAGGCGCCATGCTGCCTGGGCCCGGCGACACCGAAGCCAGCCTCGTTGCACGCCTGCAGGCCGGCGACGAGGACGCGTTCGCGGCGGTCGTGCGCGCCCACCACAACCAGATGATCGAGGTGGCACGCACCTTTGTCGACAGCCGTGACGTGGCAGAGGAGGTTGTCCAGGACGCCTGGCTCGGCGTCGTGCGCGGCATCGAACGATTCGCCGGGCAATCCTCGTTGCGCACCTGGCTGTTCCGGATCGTCATCAACCGGGCCCGCTCGACCGGCGCCCGGGAGCGTCGCCAGGCGCCGAACCCCGGGCGAGAGCCCGCGGAGGACGCGTCCCGGTTCACTGCGGATGGTGCCTGGACCTACCCCCTGCCGCACTGGAGCGAACAAGTCGATGACCGGTTGACCGCGGAGGCCCTCACCTCCGCGATCCACGATGCCATCGCTGCGCTCCCGGCCGCCCAACGGCAGGTCGTCGTGCTGCGGGACGTCCAGGGCCTGTCGGCTCGGGAGGTGTGCGACCTGCTCGGGCTGAGCGATTCCAACCAGCGGGTCCTGCTCCACCGGGGCCGGGTGGCCATCCGCCGTACCATCGAAGGTCAGGCAGGGAGGGATTAGTCCATGCGGTCCTGGCGTCTGTGGAACAGGCAGCTCAGTTGTCGGGAGGTCGTGGAACAGGTCACGGACTACCTGGAGGGGACCCTCGCGCCGCGGCAGCGGCGGCGATTCGAAGCGCACCTGGCCCGTTGTGTCAATTGCCCCGAATACGTCGAGCAGATACGGGCCGTCGTCCGGGCCGCCGGCCGGCCCGATCCGAGGGCGCCGGCCCCGCCCAGTGAGACGGAGCTCCGCACCTTGTACCGGATCCTGCGCGAGGAATGACGCCTCCGCACCAGCACCCTCCGCTCGTGCGGGGAACCGAAGGCGGGCGTTTCGAAAAAACTCCGTCGCTCTCTGTAACGGGGCGCCCGCAGCCGGGACGGTAACGGTGAGGGGCCGGTTCCGCGGCCCCCGTCGAGAGGAGCGCCGACGTGTCCCGATTCCGTCCTGCAGCACACTCCGCCCACCTGCCCGCTGCCCACTACGAACGCGACGGCATGGCCGGGCGACCGGGCCGCTACGGACGCTCGACGCGGCGGGCCGCGCGGGTCTTCGGTGGCGGCTTGGCGGTCACCGGCTTGCTGGCTGCGGGCTTCGCCGCATCGGCACCGACGGTCGCGTTCGCGAACGGTGTGACCCCGGGTTCCGGCCAGGGCGTTTCCCGGGGCGACGCCGCGGCCGGTCCCAGTACGGTGTACACCGAGACGAACCAGGTCAACCGCAACGAGGTCCTCGCCTACCGCAGCGGCCCCTCCGGGACGCTCACCCGGATCGGCAGCTTCAGCACCGGGGGAACCGGTATCGGCACCTCGCCGGCTTCGGAGGGCGGCGTGGTCCTCGGCGACGGGGGACACCTCCTGGCGGTCGTCAACGGCGGGTCCGACAACGTCAGCGTCTTCGCCGTCGCCCCCTCCGGCCGTCTGCGCCTGATCGACATCACGAACTCGGGCGGCGTGGACCCGATCAGCGTCACCGTGCGAGGTGGCCTGGTGTACGTCCTGAACACCGGGAACGCGACCTCGCCCCCCGACATCGCCGGCTTCGACATCGTCGGGCCCCCATTCCTGCGCCGGCCCTTCGCCACGCAGGCCCTCAACCCCGCCGCCTCGTCTCCGGAGCAGATCGGCTTCTCGCCAGACGGCCGCGACCTGGTGGTCACCGAGAAGACGAGCAACACCATCGACGTGTTCCCCGTCAACGCCCTCGGGATCGCCGGCGCAGCCGTGACCACGACGATTCCCGGCGATGTCGGTCCCTACGGCTTCGTGTTCACCCCGACGGGGCTGTTGGCGGTCACCGAGGCGGCGACCAGCGCCCTTGCGACCTTTGACCTCAACCCCTCGGGCACCTTGCAGGCGATCAGCACGGTGCCTGACGGGGAGCAGGCACCCTGCTGGGTGGCGCTCACCGCCAACGGGAGTGAAGCCTTCGTCTCCAACGCCCACAACGGCACGATCTCTGCCTATTCGGTGGCGCTCGATGGCACCCTGAGCCTTCTCGCACCCGCGGCTCAGGCCACGGTCACGACCGGCAACACCGACCTGGCGCTCGGCGGCTCGACGCTC
>WQVT01000453.1 GCA_009785715.1 Acidimicrobiaceae bacterium
GGTGACCCGCCGCTCCACGGCGGTGTGGATGTCCTCGTCGCCGGGCTCGAAGACGAAGCGGCCCTGCTGCAACTCCTCGCCCACGCGGTCGAGCGCGGCGACGAGCACGCCGGCGTCGGCCAGCGTGATGATGCCCGCCCGCGCCAGACCGCGGACGTGCGCCCGGGAGCCCTCGAGGTCGTCGGCGGCGAGTCGGCTGTCGAAGGGCAGGCTCACGGTGTAGGACAGCAGTTCGTCCGCCGGACCGCCACCGAACCGCCCTGCCCAAAGCGTCACTGGGTGTTGGCCTGCTTGGCTGCCCAGGTCGCCACGCCGAGCCCCCAAATGCGGACGAAGCCCTCGGCGTCGGAGTGGCGGAACCGGTCGGCCGCCTCGTAGGTGGCAAGGGTGTAGTCGTACAGGCCGACCTCGCTGCGCCGGCCGACCACCATGCACCGGCCGGGCAGCTCGCAGCGGAGGCGCACCTCACCGGTCACGAACCTCTGGCTCTCCTCGACGAAGGCGTCGAGGGCCTGCTTCAGCGGCGAATACCAGAGCCCGTCGTAGACGAGGTCGGCATAGCGGGGTTCGAGCCGGGCCTTCTCGTGCGCCAGATCCCGCTCGAGGGTCAGGTCCTCCAGGTCCGCATGCGCCATGAGGAGCGCAAGGGCTCCCGGGCACTCGTAGATCTCCCGGCTCTTGATGCCCACGCGCCGGTTCTCCACCATGTCGATCCGGCCCCAGCCATAGGAACCGACGATACGGTCGACCTCGCCGATCAGGGCCGCCAGCGGCATCCGACGCCCGTCGATGGCGACCGGCAGGCCCCGCTCGAAGCTGATCACCAGCTCCGTCGGGTCGGTGGCGGTCGGGGTGGTCAGGGCGTAGACCTCCTCCGGCGGCTGGGCCCAGGGGTCTTCAAGTATCCCGGCCTCGATCGTGCGTCCCCACAGGTTCTGATCGATCGAGTAGGGGCTCGCCTTGGTAACGGTGATCGGGATGTTCCACCGCTCGGCGTACTCGATCGAGTCGGCACGGGTCAGCCCCCAGGTCCGCACCGGGGCGATCGTCTCGAGATCCGGGGCGAGGGCACGGGTGGAAACCTCGAAGCGCACCTGGTCGTTGCCCTTTCCCGTGCAGCCGTGGGCCACCGCATCCGCATGGTGCGCCCGGGCGGCTGCGACCAGGTGCTTGGCGATCACCGGCCGCGACAGGGAGGAGATCAACGGGTACTTGCCCTCGTATTTGGCATTTGCCTTGAGCGCAGGGGCGACGAAGTCATTGGCGAACTCGTCGCGGGCGTCGACGACGATGGCCTCCACCGCTCCCGCCGCAGCGGCCCGATCCTTGATCGCCTCCCAGTCCCCGCCCTGGCCGAGATCCGCACACAAGGCAATGACCTCGACCCCGAGTTCCTCGGTCATCCAGCGCACCGCCACCGAGGTATCGAGACCCCCGCTGTACGCCAGCACCACTCGCTTCGCCAACTCTGACTCCTCTTTCCTTTGACTCGTAGCCCTGCTAACTCGGTAGCCCCGCGGGCGGCTCAGCCCTTGGGTTGCGGGGCCTCCAACCCTGCCAGGTCGATCAACCGCCGCTGTACGCGCGGTCCCCCGCTGTCCTCGGTGGCGATGACGATCACCGTGTCATCGCCTGCCACCGTACCGAGGATGTCCGCCGGCGCCGCCCGATCGAGGGCGGAGGCCACCACGTGCGCCGAACCGGGTGGGGTGCGGACGAGGACGATGTTCCCCGAGCGCTGGACGTCCACCACCCAGTCCCCGAGCACCCGCCGCAGGTGCTCCTCGGGGGCGCGGCGGTCCTTCGGCAGCTCGGGCACGGCATAGACCGAGTCGCCGCCCTGGACGCGCACCTTCACGGCGCCCATCTCCTCCAGGTCGCGTGACACCGTCGCCTGGGTGGCCTCGATGCCCGCGGCGGCCAGGAGGTCGACGAGCTGGAGCTGCGAAGTCACCGGATGCTGCTCGAGCATCTGGGCGATGCGGTGCTGCCGCTGGGCCTTACCCAACTTCACCGTGCTGGCCTTGGCCATGCCACCTCTCCACCGTGTCCTTCTACCGAACCCGTGTCTGCCTACTGAACCCGTGTCTGCCGAACCGCCGAAGCAGGCATCTGCTCGCCCGCCAGCCACAAGAAGAGCCCCCTCGCTGCGTGCATCCGGTTGGCGGCCTGCCTCCAGACGAGGCTCGCCGGACCGTCGATCACCCCCGCGCTGACCTCCTGACCCCGGTGGGCCGGCAGGCAGTGCAGGAAGACCGCGCCGGGCGCGGCGCGGTCCATCAGGGCCTCGTCGACCTGGTAGCCCTCGAAGGCGGCCAACCGCGCTCCCCCCTCGGCCTCCTGGCCCATCGACACCCACACGTCGGTGCACACGGCGTCCGCGCCGGCGACCGCCTCGGCGGGATCCGTGGTGACGAACACGTCCCCGCCCGCCTCCCGGGCGGTCGCGACGCTCTGCTCGTCGAGCTGATGACCGGCAGGGCTGGCGAGCCGGACCGCCGTCCCCGCACGGGCACAGCCGTGGACGAGGCTGCGCGCCACGTTGTTGCCGTCGCCGACCCAGGCGACGGTCCGCCCCTTCAGGCCTCCCCAGTGCTCGTCGAGGGTGAGCAGGTCGGCGAGCGCCTGGCAGGGGTGGGACCTGTCCGAGAGAAGGTTGACCACCGGCACGACGTCGAGGGAGGCCATCTCTTCGAGGGTCCGGTGATCGTTGACGCGGGCGCCGACCACCCGGTGGTACCCGGCCAGGACGCGGGTGACGTCGGCAACCGACTCCCGCACGCCGAGGCCGATCTCTTCGCCCCTGATCGAGATCGGGTGGCCCCCGAGGGCCACAACCGCCATCTCGGTGGCGTTACGGGTGCGGTTGGACGGCTTCTCGAAGATGAGGGCCACGCCCGCCCCGGCGAGGACCGCGGGCGGCTCGGGTTGGCGGGACAGCGTGAGGATCTCCGCCAGCTCCCCGGCGGTGAGGTCGTCGACATCGAGCAGGTGCCGCATCAGGTGGACAGCACCTCCGTCAGGATGGCCAGCGCCCGGTCGATCTCCTCGTCGGTGACGAGGAGAGGTGGGGCGAGCCGGATCGCCGTCGGCGTCACGTTGTTCACGACCAGCCCGTTGGCCAGCGCCCGTTCGGTCACGACCGCCGAAGGGATCCCGTCGAGCTCGGCGGCCAGCAGCAAGCCGAGTCCGCGCACCGAGGCCA
>WQVT01000454.1 GCA_009785715.1 Acidimicrobiaceae bacterium
ACCTCGGCGAGGACCTCGTGGCCTTCCGGGACACGAACGGTCGGGTGGCCGTCCTCGATGCCTTCTGTCCGCACCGGCGCGCCCCGCTGTTCTTCGGCCGGAACGAGGAGTGCGGCCTGCGTTGCGTTTACCACGGGTGGAAGTTCGACGCCGACGGCACCTGCCTCGACGTACCGAGCGAGCCGCCCGAGTCGCGCTTCAAGGACCACATCAGCATCAAGTCCTACCCGACCTACGAGGCGGGCGGCGTGGTGTGGCTCTACATGGGCCCCGCAGAGCTGAAGCCCGATCGCCCGCCGGAACTGCCCTTCACGCTGCTGCCCGAGGAGGAGCAGGGAGGGCTCAAGTTCCTCGTCGAGTCGAGCTACCTGCAGAACCTGGAAGGCGAGCTCGACACGGCACACGTGTCGTTCCTGCACTCCAACCTCACCGGCAGCGCCGACCTCTCGAACCTGGTCCGCCTCGACGGCTACAACAACGACCGCCACCCGCGCCTGTCGATCATCGACACGGACTATGGCTTCGTGTACGGCGGCCGCCGGACCCGCTCGGACGGGGAGTTTTACTGGCGGATCACCCAGTACCTGTTGCCGATCTACGGCCTCATCCCGCGTTCGGGCGGCTACAACGGGGGCGCCACCATCTGGGTGCCGATCGACGACCATCACTGCTGGCGGTTCCTGGTCGGCGGTCGTGGCCTGCGGAGCGCCGGACCGACGGCGGGTTCCCGGGGGCCGCTGCCGATCAGCCGGGGCCAGTTCACCTTCGCCGACGGCCGGACCATCGACACCTATCTGCCGGACAACAACAAGGCGAATCTGTACGGCATGAGCCGCGAGAAGCAGCGCACGGTCAACTTCACCGGCATGGGTGCCATCCCCACGGAGGACCAGGCGATGAACGAGGGGATGGGCTACATCGCCGACCGCTCGCTCGAGCACCTCGCCCAGACGGACGTGGCCATCGTGGCCATGCGCCGGCGCCTGCTCGCCATGATCCGGGACCTCCAGAACGGCATCGAGCCCACGGCTCCCAGCCACCCCGAGACCTACCGGGTCCGCCCGCTCGATGTCGATTCCAGGGAGGGTGAGCTCGCCGGCGTCCTCGACGAGCACGCCGAGGACGTCCGCATCGACGACCCGTCGGTTATGGTGCTGCGGTGAGCCAGCCGGCCACGAGGGGCACCGTGCCGGCGAGGCCAACCACGACGCTAGAGCGCCCGTTCGACGGGCCTGTTCTGAGGGGGTTTGTCAAATGAGCGATTCTCCACGGGTAAAGGCCGCCGAGGCCTACGTCCAGGCCTTCCGGACCGGCGAGGGATCTCCCTCCCGGCGGGCGGCCGAGCACCTCTCCCCCGACGTCGTCCTGACGCTCAACCGGGGTGAGCTGAAGGGCCGGGACGAGGTCATCGCCCACATCAGCGGCGAGTGGCCCCAGACGCCGGTCCTCCGGCAAGGTGCCTTCTCCTTCCCGGCCCCCGACGGGGACGACCTCGTGGTCGACGGGTACTTCCCGGCGCTCGGCGCGGCCGTGAGGAGCGCCAAGCTGCGCTTCTCCTTCGACGGCGACGACCGGATCACGAAGGTGGTCGAGCAACTCGAGATGGCCGGCCCGCCGGAGGCCTCGGCGACGATCACCCTGCCGGTGAAGGCGGCGATCAACGGGGCCCTCAACAACGGGACCCCGATGGTGGTGGCGTACACGGGAGAGGATGGCACCCCGTCCCTCAGCCTGCGCGGGAGCACCGTGGTCTACAGCGACACGCAGCTCGCCATCTGGCTGCGCAACGCCGAGGGCGGCCTCCCGACGGCCATCGCCGAGCGCCCCGGCGTCACGCTCCTCTACCGGGACAGCCGGACCCGCACGACGCTGATCGTGAAGGGGACGGCCCACATCGAGTCGGATCCGGCCGTCCGCGAGCGGGTCTACGAGTTGACGCCCGAGGTCGAGCAGTTCCACGACACCGGGCGCAACGGGGCCGCGCTGATCATCGACGTGACGGAGATCCGCGGCACCTCGCCGACCGGCGTGGTGCTGATCAAGCCCTGATCGCATTGTTCTGATCGCCGGTGGTTCTGATCGCCGGGGTGCCGAGGTCGCCAGACCCGGCTCCCGGCCTTCAGGCGTAGCAGCGCAGTTCGACGGTGTTGCCGTCGGGATCCTTCACGTAGAGAGACATGCCGTCGCCGCGCGCCCCGAAGCGCCGGCCGGGCCCGGTGACCACCTCGAATCGGCCCGAGGCGGCCAGCTCATCCAGGTCCGTCGGCTCGACGACCAGGCAGAAGTGGTCGAGGTTCGCGCCGTTCGGTGCCGCCGGGAACAGGTCGATGATGAAGGAGTCGTCGACGCGCACCGAAGGGAACGGCGCGTCCCCACGCCGCCACTCGTCGACACGGACCGGCGCCAGACCGAGGGTCTTCTCGTAGAAGTCCAGGGAGCGCTCCACGTCGGCGACGTTCAGCACGACGTGGTCGATGCCCACCACTCGCAGGTTGCCCATGCTGGGCGAGGCTATCCCGCCACGGAGCCGGTCGGAACGAAGACGGATTCCAGGTGCTCGATCAGCTGGGTGACGGCGTCACGTTCCACGATGAGGTCCAGTCGGCTGCCGCGGCGGACCCTCTTCACGAGGCCGGCGTCGCGCAGCAGCTTGACGTGGTTGCTGACGGTCGGCTGGGCCAGGTCGAAGGCCAGTGCGAGCTCGCTCACGGTCCGGGGCCGGGAGGCAAGCACGCCGAGGATGGCGAGGCGGGTCGGATCGGCCACCGTCTTCAGCCGGCGGGCGATCAGCTCCACCCTGGCGCGGGCCTCGGCTCCCGAGACGTCCACCCGCACCCCCGCGACCACCGTCCCGCCGGCGGCGAAGACCAGGCCGAGGTGCGCGTAGTAGGCGGGGATCACGGCCAGCTGGCCGCCGGCGTCGATCTCGCCGGCCAGGGCGGGGAGGAGATTCCAGCATTCGCAGTCGTTGTGCGCCACTTCCAGCCAGGACGCCCCTTCGCTCATCCGGGCCCGCCGGGCGGCGACCGCGGCCTCGACGGCGGCGCGACCGACACGCTCCCAGGCCGGCCGGGCCGCCTCCCAGGTGTCGCGAAGCAGCGCCACGTAGCGGGCGCGCAGTTCCGCCGAACCCTGCAGCCTCTTCAGGCGGCCCCGGAGGACCGCCTCGTCCGCCTCGTTCTCCGAGGCAAATCGGAGGTCGGC
>WQVT01000455.1 GCA_009785715.1 Acidimicrobiaceae bacterium
CCCGCGTGACTGACGTTGGCTGCATGGATTTGGTAAGCATTGGCAGGGGAACCGTCTATTAGCAAGTTAGAGGTGACGCCGGTGAGGTGTGTCAGTGGCGTACCCACTGCCATCCCGAGCAATGGCATCCCGATCTCGAACGCGAGGAACAGCAGGGTGATGCGAACCCGCTGCGCAACGGTCAGGCGCATTTCTCCCAGCACGCCAATTGAGACGGCGAAGACGTCAAGGCACAAAGGCAGGGTGAGCCCCAGCACCGTGATCCATTCTCGCATGTTCCTCCCTTCGACGCCTGAAGTGACCGATACGCCTGAGCCCGGCTTACCTCACAACAAGATGAAACGTCGGCCATTCTTGTGTTAATTTCAATTTCCACTTATGGAGGCCGAGCAATGCTTCTTCGCAGTTCCAGCGCATGCCTGACCTCCAGAAACTGGGACTCATAGTCCTATCACGAAACGAAGGCGATCGCAGGCTTGTTATACATTCGTAATAACTTGGAGATGGGATTCCGGGATTCGCTCAGCCGGACGTTACTGGCTTCCCGGTCGCCGTGGGAAGTCACTGATGGCGCCGGTGGGCGGCGTGCGGATCTGGCCCACGCAAGGGAGTCGGTGTCTAATTGGCGGCTGGTGATGCCGATGCGGAAATCTGTGCAACACGTGTTTCCGGGCTGCCGGGCCAGGCCGATGTATTTCGTGGCTGTCGCTTCAGGATCACCCGTCCTACCTGCGACGTTAGAAGTCTGAAATACTGGATCTTCGGAGTTTCCCGCCTCATGCCAACTGGTTGTTCTACCCTTTCACTCCGGGGACAGCGCGACCGGGAGCAGCACGGCATGGAGGTGGTTTGGATGTACCGCGGGAGTCAGTCCGCAGCGCGATACCGCATGCGAAGAAGCGGTTTGACGCCTGTTGCGGCCCAGCTCGCCGTGCCCGTGGTGCTGGGCATACTGGTCGGCGGGGTACTCGCGTACCAGGCGGGCTCCAGCAACAACGCGGTCATCCCGCGGCCTCTGGGAGCGGTGGCAACCCCGACCCCCTCCTTCGGCAAGCCTTCGGCGGCGCCTTCAGGTGCAGTGCCGGTCCCGACCCCTGGGTGGATCAAGCCTTCGGCGTCGACAGCGACTCCAGCGGCGAGCACGACGACGCCAGCGGGGTGACCCCAGCAGCGTCGGGGTGCACATGAGCAACGCAGCGAAGCAGACGACGACCGACAGCGCGTCCGGGAGGTGAGGATCGTGGCAAGGAGAGAGACGACGCACGTCGAGGAGACCGACGAAAGCGAACAGTCCGCGCGTGCCGAAGACGACGTAGACACGAGTGATGCCGCGAAGCCCAGCCGGGCCGTCCCGGAAGCCTGGCGGAACAAGGGCTTCAGGCTCTCTGTCATCGCAACGGCGTTCATCCTCGCAGCGGGGCTCAGTTTCGGCGTCGGCAGGGTTTTCGGGCTTGGCAACACGGAGATCCTCTCGGCGATCCCCGGACCCTTCAGGGGGGATGACATATTCGTCGAGGACCAGGAGGGCATCGCTCAGGACAACCTGTCGAACGCCCTTGAATTCACGGGTCAAGGCATGGTGCACGTCCTGTCGGGCGGGACCTCGGTCGGGCTCGGCCTGGTGCTCACACAGTCGGGGAAGGTCCTGACCCCTTACCGACCCTCGGCGGGCACGGCGAACCTGGCGGCGGAGTACGTCTTCTCCCACGAGACCTTCAAGGCCAAGGTCATCGGCGTGGACCCGGCGGCAGGCCTGGCGTTGCTCCAGATGGAAGGCGGCAACGGAAGGCCGTTCTCCACCGTCACGGTCGGGAACTCGGACACAATCGTTTCGAGCGCGAACGCCATCAGGCAGGCTTCGTACCATGTTCCGGGCACGGTCATCGCCACCGCGCTCAGCACCACGGGCAAGGCGGATGGGGTGTCCCTCGATGTCGGCACCCTGACCACCCTCAATACGACCGTCAACATTGACGGGACGACCTGGACCGGGCTGATGGCGTCTAAGCTGCCGACTGCGCTGCCGTGGGTGCTCGGTGACCCACTGGTGAACCCGAACGGCCATGTGGTCGGCATCATTATCGGGATGTCAAGCGGCTTCAACACCGTCGCCTACGCGATCCCAGTCAACGACGCGCTCGCCGTCGCCACGCAGATAGCTGACGGCAACTCCTAAGCGGGCTTCCACCGAGCGGGCTGACGTGCGGCTAGATGTGGATTTTCGGGTCGGCCGTCAAAGCAGCCAGATTCCTCCGCGTCGCTTTCGTGTCCCGGTGGTTAGCGCCCAGTACGCGCTCGCAGTCAGCGAGCGTCCGCTCAAGCAACGGGATTGCCTCGGCCGTCCGCCCCGCAGCCTGGTAGGCCATCGCGAGGTTGTTCCGCGCCCTCAGGGTGTTGGAATTGCCCGCGCCCAGTACCCGCTCGCAGTCGGCGAGCGTCCGCTTATACAACGGGATCGCCTTGGCTGGCCGCCCCGCAGCCAGGTAGCTCATCGCGCGCTTGTTCCGCGACTTGATGGTGTCCGGGTTCAGTTGGTCATCGCCCAGCATCCACTCAAGCAGCGGTGCGAACACAAAAGTAGTCATCGAAACTCCAGGGTGGCGGCTGTCTAGGTGCCGGTGAGCGGCGGCGGGACTACGACGTTCTCCTTCAGCGCGGCGCCCCACATCTGGGTCATGTCGAACACGTTCTGGGCGTCCTCGACGGCGAGGGCCCACGTGTCGGACTCGACGGCGTTCCGGAACTGCGTCTCGTCGCGGAACCAGCACTCGGAGAAGCCGTCGAAGCCGATCTCAGCCTCGCCGGTTTCGCCCTCTTCCCCGATCGGACCGACGACGTGGTTCTGGATGTAGCGGTCGATGTCCAGGTTCTTGAAGATCGGACCGTGGACGTTGCGCCAGTGCTCCCGGCCCTGCTCCCGGGTCAGCCCTTCTTTGAACCGGATGATCCAGACGACCTTGTACGGGCTCGTGGGTCCCTCGATCATCGGAACCTCTTCGATATGGGCGCTCATGTTCCAGAGCCAGGCCATGTCGAACACGTTGGGGCCGTCCTCGACGACTCGCTGCCACTCCGGCGTGGTCATCGCGTGCTGGAAGTCCGGACGGTCCTTCCACCATGCACACGAGTACCCGTCAAACAGCGTTTCTTCCTCCGCGACTCCGGACACCGCGGGGAGCGGACCCTGAACGTGGCTCTGGAC
>WQVT01000456.1 GCA_009785715.1 Acidimicrobiaceae bacterium
AGGTCCCTGGGGCCAGCAGGAAGGGCCAGAAGAAGGCGACGAAGCCGATCAAGGTGGCCAGTGCGATGACCAGCCGCGTGCGTGCGCCGACCGGGATGGCCCGGGTGCGACGTTCGCCCGGGCTGGCTCGGAGCCCGGGCGGCGACGATCGTTCAGGGCGCGAAGCGTGTCGGCCGGGGGACCGGGATCGCGCCCTGAACTCCCCCGGCTTCCCGGATCGCGCCCTGAACTCTCCGGGCGGCACGGTTTCGCCGGGCGGCACGGTTTCGCCGGGCGTCACGGGGTCGTCCGGCCTCACGGGGTCGCCTCCAGCCCGAGCGCCACCTGGTCGACCGTCAGGTAGGGCAACGGCGCCAGGATCTTGGCCACCTGCGGCGCGAAGGCGGGTGACGCGCCGATGACCTGTTCGGTCGGTCCGTCGGCCACCACCTCGCCGGCGGCGAGGACTACCACCCGGTCGGCGGACGCGGCCACGAACTCCACGTCGTGCGTGGCCACCACGACGGCCCGGCCCTCACCCGCGAGGGCGTCGATGATCCCGAGCAGCGCCCGCTTGGCCCGATAGTCGAGCCCGCGGGTCGGCTCGTCGAGGAGCACCACCGGTGGGGCGGCCGCCAGCTGGACGGCGATGACGAGGGCGAGGCGCTGGCCTTCGGAGAGGTCACGGGGGTGGGTCTCGGGAGCGACGCCGGGGGCGAGGCGCTCGAGCAGGGCCGCCGCGGTGCCGGCGGGCTCGCCGGACTCCCGGTCCGCCTGATCGCACTCGGCGCCGACGGTGGTGAGGTACAGCAGGTCGGAGGGGCTCTGGGGGACGAGGCCGACCAGCCGGCGCGCCCGGGAAGGGGGGACCTTCCCCGGATCGAGGCCCCGAACCTCGACCGATCCGCCCTGGCGTTCCCCCGAGCCTTGCAGCGCCCACAGAAGGGAGGACTTGCCGGATCCGTTCCGGCCCATCAGGCCGGTCACCTGGCCGGCCGCCAGGCTGATATCGACACCGGCTATGGCCACCAGCGGCCCGTAGCGGACCACCAGGCGGCGCGCCCGGAGCGCCTCCGGGCCCTGCCGGCGGGCGAAGAGGTGGGGGAGTGGGGGCGCCGGCCGCCCCTCCAGCCGGCGGCGCAGCGAGCCGGCCTGGCGGCGGGCGTCCCGGACGGAGGCCGCCAGCGGTGTCCACCCGGCCAGGCGGCCGAGGCCGACGACCGGCGGGGCCAACTTGACGACCGGCAGCATCGTCGAAGGGGGGCCGGCGGTGACGGTGCCGTCGGGGCCGATCTCGATCAACCGGTCGGCGTACTGGACCACCCGCTCCAGTCGGTGCTCCGCCAGCAACACGGTCACGCCGAGGTCGTGGACGAGGCGGGTGAGGGCCGCAAGGACCTCCTCGGCCGCGGTCGGGTCGAGAGCGGACGTCGGCTCGTCGAGCACGAGGACCCGGGGCCCGGCCGCCAGGACGGCGGCGATCGCCACGCGCTGGCACTGGCCCCCGGAGAGGTCGGCGAGCGCGCGACCCCGCAGCTCGGCGATGCTCAGGAGGTCGAGGGTCTCCTCGACCCGCTTGCGCATCGTGTCCGGCGGGACGGCCAGTTGCTCCATGGCATAGGCCAGCTCTTCCTCAACCGTGTCGGTCACGAAACCGGCGAGTGGATCCTGCCCCACGACCCCGACCAGGTCGGCCAGCTCGCGGGGTCGGTGGGTGCGGGTGTCCCGTCCCCCGACGAGCACCCGCCCGGAGAGCCTGCCTCCGCTGAAGTGGGGGACGAGGCCGTTGACCGCGCCGAGGAGGGTGGACTTCCCGGCGCCGGTCGGCCCCACGACGAGCGCCATCTCGCCTTCCTCGATCCGCAGCTCGACGCCCCGCAAGGTGGGCCCGGGGGCTTCGGAGTAGACAAAGGAGACCTGGTGGAACTCGATCACGCCGGCACCTTCTCGGCCCGTGCTGCCGACCGAGCCGGGCCCGGTGGCGCCGGGCTGTGGAGCGGCCGCGCCGGCTGCGACGGGGGCGGGGCGGCTACCGCCGGAAGTGCGGCGAGGATCAGCGCCGCCGCCGGCAGGAGGGGAAGCGACGGCCACACGAGCGGCGAGGTCGACGGATTCAGCCCGGACGGCCCGACGGTGAGCAACACGACGGCGGGGACCGCCCCGGAGGCGGCCACCACCCATTCCGGCAGGGCCCAGGGGTCCGGACGGTAGCGGGTGCGGCGCACGCGGCGGCTCCCCGCCGCCAGCCCGCCGCCGCAGAGGAGCGCACCGGCGACGAGGGCCGGGATCCCGAGCGAGGTGGACTGCGAACCGTCGAGCAGGCCGTAGACCCCGATGCAGCAGCCGAACAGCCCGGTGACGAGCAACGCGCCGGTGACCCGCCGGGAACGGCGGGACGCGCCGGCGCTTCGCCCGTAGCCGCGGGAGTCCATCGCCGCGGCCAGCCGCAGCGAGCGCTCGAGGGCGTCTTCGAGCACCGGCACGATCATGCCACGCCAGGCTCTCGGCCTCCGGGCCCGGTCGCCCCGCAGCTGCCGGGCACGGCGGACCCGCCCAAGGCTCTCGATCAGCTGGGGTGCCACGCTCAGGGCCACCACCGCGGCGACGCCGAGCTCGTAGAGCGCACCCGGCAGGACGGCGAGGGCCCGCTTCGGGTTCGCCAGGGTATTGGCTGCCCCGATACAGCACAGGAGCGTCGCCAGCCCCAAGCCCCCGTAGAGCGCACCGAGCGTCGCCTCCAGGGTGATGGGCCCACCGACCTGCACGCCCGCAGCCCACGACGGCAGTGGGACCTGAGGCAGGCGGACGAGGAGGTGCTGCCCGGTCACGTCGATGTCCCCGCCGAACAGGCACCGGAAGGCGGCCCGGATCGCCACCACGACGAGGCCCAGCAGGAGGTAAGAGCGAAAGCCCCTCGCCCAGGGGGCGTCGCTCCGCCGGGCGTTGACCACCAGTGCAAGCGTGGCGATCAGGAGTGCCAGGAGGATGGGGTTGGTGGTGCGGCTGGCCGCCACGGCCAGCCCCAGGGCCCAGACCCACCAGGCCATGGGGTGCAGCCCCCGGGGCAGCCGCGGCCGCCGGCGGTGCCCTGTCATACCTGCGCTCCTCGCCGCCGGCGCCAGGCGAGGATCCCCGCGCCGGCACCGAGGATCACGACCAGGCCGACGCCGACGAAAAGGGCAACCGGCGACCCGGAATGGCCGCCGCGGTTCGGGG
>WQVT01000457.1 GCA_009785715.1 Acidimicrobiaceae bacterium
CTCCCGTGGTGCCGGTTCCTCGGCTACCAGTCCGGGGACGAGCTGGCGGCAACGGTCGCCTCCCTCGACGTCTTCGTCCACACCGGCCCCCACGAGACGTTCTGCCAGGCGATCCAGGAGGCCCTGGCTGCCGGGGTCCCGGTCGTTGCGCCGGCATCCGGCGGCCCGTTGGACCTGGTCCAGCACGGCCAGAATGGTTGGCTGTACCCGACCGAGGCGCCGGAGCAGATGCGCTCGGCGGTCTCCCTCCTCGCCGCCGACCCGGCGCTGCGCCGTTCCATGGGTGAGGCGGCCCGGGCGTCGGTGGCGCACCGCAGCTGGCGGGCGATCGGCGACGAGCTGGTGGGCCACTACCGTCGCCTGGCCCGCGGGACGCTGAGCGCCCGCCGGGCCGCCTGATCGAAGCCTCAGTCTGCTGCTGCCGGCAGGCTCAGTGCTTGCCGCGCCAGCCCCGGCTGAACGGCAGTCGCCAGCCGCGTGGCGCGATCAGGTCCTCGATGGCCTCCGGCCCCCAGGACCCCTGCCAGTACGGTTGGACGCGGGGCGGGTTCTCGAGCAGCGGCGTCGAGATCTCCCACAGCCGCTCGATGCCCTCCGCCGTGTTGAACAGCGTGTGGTCGCCCATCATGGCGTCGTGGATGAGCCGCTCGTAGGCCTCGAGCACGTCCCGCTCGTACATCGTCTCCTGCATGTCGAACTGCATGCTCAGCTTGTCGAGGATCATGCCCGGCCCCGGTCGCTTCCCGTAGAAGGACAGTGACAGCTTCGACGAGTCGGCGAGGTCGAAGGTGAGGTGGTCGGGGCCCTTGGCGCCGACGCCCGACCCGGCCGGGAACATGCTCTTCGGGGGCTCGGTGAAGGCGATCGAGATGATCCGCGCGCCCTCCGCCAACTGCTTGCCGGTGCGGAGGAAGAAGGGCACCCCGGCCCAGCGCCAGTTGTCGATCTCGACCCGCAGGGCGACGAAGGTCTCCGTCTGGGAGTCCTCCGCCACGCCCGGCGTGCTGCGATATCCGGCGTACTGGCCTCGCACCACCTTCTTGACATCGAGTGGGAGCACCGAGCGGAAGACCTTGTTTTTCTCCTCGCTGATCGCCGCGGATTCGAGCGCCGTGGGAGGTTCCATCGCCACGAATGCCAGGATCTGGAACAGGTGGGTGACCACCATGTCCCGAAAGGCGCCGGTGGTCTCGTAGAAGGCGGCCCGGTTGCCGACCGAAAGCGTCTCGGGCACGTCGATCTGGACGTGGTCGATGTGGTCGCGGTTCCATATGGGCTCGAAGAGCCCGTTGGCAAAGCGGAAAGCAAGGACGTTCTGTGCGGCCTCTTTCCCGAGGAAGTGGTCGATCCGGAAGATCTGGTCCTCGGTGAAATAGTCGTGGAGGAGGGCGTTGAGCTCCCGGGCGGAGGCCAGATCCCAGCCGAACGGTTTCTCCATGATGATCCGAGATCGTTCGGCCAGGTTCGCCTTGTGCAACTGCTGCACCACCGACTCGGCCGCGCCCGGGGGGATGCTCAGATAGTGCAGCCGGCGGGGCTCGCCCCCGAGGTGCGGTTCGAGCCGGGCCACGGTGGCGGCGAGGCCTTCGGGCCCTGCACCGGTAGGCACGTAGGCGAGGTTGGCGGCGAAGCTGCTCCACGCCTCGTCGGAGACGTCCCCGTGGGAGAACTCCTTGCACGCCTCCCATGCGAAGTGGCGGAAGCCGTCGTCATCCAGGTCGTCGAGGGACGTCCCGATGATGCGACACTCGGGCAGGAGCCCCACCTGGGAGAGGTGGAGCATGGCCGGCAGAAGCTTGCGCCGCGCCAGATCTCCGGTCCCCCCGAACAGCACGATCAGCTGGGGTTCGAGGGGCGGGTGGGCGCTGGCGTCGACGTCGATTGGGGCCTGGGTAGACGTCATGGTCCTCCAAGCGTGAGGGGGGTGATGACAACGTTACGGACGGAAGTGTCCGATGTCGAGAAACCGCACGTAAACGGCATCTTGCCACCCTCAGCCACCCTCTGGGTCACCGCGCGCCCGCCGGCGGCGGAGCTCGACGTAGACCTCGTGGCCGCAGATCGCCTCGAGGTCCCCGCCGAGCGAGTCGATCACCGGCTCGTCCCCGACGTACGCCCGGTCCCCCTCGGTACAGCACCACGCCATGGTCTCCCCCTCGTCGCCCCAGTCGGCCCTGCTCCAGGCCCGCACGGTCGCCATCTCCGTCGTGTCGTCGATGACCTCCCAGTCCACCCGGATCGGCAGCTGCCAGCAGACCGCCGGCTTCCAGTCCCGGGGCTCGTCTCCCGAGTCGAGGGCGGCGAGGTGCAGGGCGCAGCCGGCGCCGCCGGGGAATCCGGGCCGGTTGAGGAAGATGCAGGCGCCGTCCACCACCCGGGTGGCCGCACGGTTCTCGTCCGCGAAGATCCCGTCTACAGCGGCCTCGGCGTGATGTTGGAAGCGTTTGGGCAAAAGGGTCGCGGCGAGGGCCGAGATCAGCCGGGCTTCTTCGGGATCGGCGAGCTCCGCCCCGACCGAGCAGCATCCCTGCCCGAGATGTTCCGCCGGCTCGGCGAGGATGCCGAGGCATCCTCGACCCCAGATGCACGTCCAGTGCGAGGCGAGGAAGGCCCGGTCGAAGCGCCAGAGCGTCCCGTCGGCCTCGATCTCCTCGAACCGACCGTCCTCGTCTGCCACGCTCATCCGGCCGTGAGGAAGGGAACGGTCTGGGGCCCCTCGGGGAGCACGCAGAGCCAGGCATCCGGGCCTGCGCCGGCCAGGCCCCGGGCCACGGTCCGCTCGACGTCGTCGGTCTGCTCGAGATGGGCCTCGGCCACCTCCTCGTCGCTCAGGTAGCCGGTGTGCATCACGACCCTGGCCTTGGCCTGGACGCGTCCCTGGACCTGGACCTGCCACTGGTCCGGCGTCGTGCGACCCGACCCGGCCAGGCCGGCGACGACCGCCTCGATGCTCGGCCCGGAGCGCAGCAGGTCCCGGTAGGACCCGTGGTCGGGGAAGCCATCGCGGCACTCGGCGGCGACCACGATGAGCCCACCCGGCTTCACCACCTCCGCCGCGGCCGACATGCCCTTCACGGCCTGGTAGAGGTTCTGGTCCAGGGGATAGCCGGCGTTCGACGTCACCACCACGTCGTAGAGCCGCTCGACCGGCGCCATGGCGATCGACCTGGCCGCGGCCCGCGCCGC
>WQVT01000458.1 GCA_009785715.1 Acidimicrobiaceae bacterium
CGTGGCGATGATCGCCGAGCGCACGGACGGTCGCAGGATGTGCGTCGTCTCGAGGAGGATGCCGCCGATCACACCACCTAAGCCGTTGGCGAACAGGAGCGCGCCATAGGCGAAGCCGACGCTTCCGATGCCCATGCCGCTGGCGAACGCGGGCATCACCGGCTGCAGGGAAGCGCCGATGAACAGCGACGCCAGGCCGCCGAGGACGACCATCGAGATGATCGCGGGGTTGTTGGCGCAGTCACGCATCACCCCCACGGCCTGAGCGATCGACGGGCGGGCCCGGCTCAGGTGGGCGTCGCGGACGTGCCCGGTGAACTTCGTCCGGAGCAGCCACATCGTGAGCGGCAGGTAGATCAAGGCGTTCACGAAGATCCCGTTGCGAGCCCCGAGACCGAGCAGCAGGGCAGAACCGACGACCGGGCCGAAGAGGATCCCGACGCTTTTGAAGGTGGCGTTGAGCCGCACCGCAGACGGCAATTCCACCGGTCCGACGATGTCGTGGAGCATCAACTGCTCCGCAGGCTGCCAGATGGCGCCTGCCGTCCCGTGCAGGACCAGGAGCCCGGCCGCCGCCCACTCCGTCAACGAGTTCGTGAAGAAGAACAGGCCCCAACCGATCGAGACCGCCATGAATAAGAGCTGGGCGGCCTGGATCACCCGGCGACAGTCGTGTCGGTCGGCCAGTCCACCCGTGTAGACGGAGAAGAAGAGGAACGGTGTCCAATGGCTGATGACCTCGAAACCCACGAGCACCGGAGAGTGAAACTTCTGCCAGATGACCCAATAGGTGATGACGTGCTCGATGTTGTCCGCCATCATCGAGAGCATCGCCCCGATGAGGTAGAAGCGGCAGTCCGGGTGCTGGAGAGCGGCGAAGCGGGCGACCGGGCCGGCGGTCGCAGCCGTTTCGTCGACCTCCACCACGTGGGTGGGGATCCCACAAACGTCACACATCGCTCGACTCCTTTGGGCGGCGGGGCTCGTCACGACACCCGCAGGCCCGTGCCCTCCGTGAAGCCGCGCCAGGTGTGTCGGACGAACAGGAGGGCCCCTATCCTAACGTAGGGGCCCTCACCGCCATCCGGCCTCCGCCGGCGGCTACACGCCCGGGTTCTCGGCCGTCATGTCGCCGGTACTCGGGACACCCTCACCGCGCGCGTAGCGCAACACCACGGCGCCTTTGGGCGAGGTGATGGCGGGCTCAGCCAGGATGAGGTTCGTCGGTGTGGCGCCGTCCGGGAGGACCTTCTTCCCCTGGCCGAGCACGATCGGATACACCATCAGCGTGAGCCGATCGAACAGACGCTCGGCGAGCAGGGTGTGGGCGAGGTCGATGCTCCCGATCACGTGCACGTTGGCGTGCCGGTCGCGTAGCTCGCGCACGGACGCCAGGAGGTCATTGCCGAGCAGCGTCGAGTGCTCCCACTCGAGCCCGGGGTTGTGCCGCGACGCCACGTACTTGGGGATGCGGTTGAAGAGCCTGCCGATCTCGCCGTCGGGACCCTCGGTGTGGTGAGGCCAGTAGCCGGCGAAGATGTCATAGGTCTTTCGGCCGAGCAGCAGCGCGTCCATGTCGACCATCCCGGCTCCGACCTGCTCGCCCACGACCTCGTCGATCAGCGGTGCCTGCCAACCACCGAACGCGAAGCCGCCCTCGGTGTCCTCTTCTGGGCCGCCGGGGGCCTGCGCGACGCCGTCGAGGGTCGTGAACAGGTCAATGTGGATGAGTCCCATGGTCCTCTCTCCTTGCTCGTGTGTTGCTGTCACCTAGACAACGAACGGAGTCCGGTCCGATCGACACCGATCCGACGAAGCCCGCCGCGGAGACTCATCGCGCGAAGATGCCGGCCCCGCTCGAGGGCCGGCATCCATCGTCTGCTCTCTCGGATGTTGTCCCGAGGTCGCCTAGTCCTGGCCCGGAACCTCGGCGGCGGGAGCCTGTGGCAGGGTCGGCTGCGGGCTGGTGTTGTTGCCGTTGGTGAGCGGAGTGCCCGGGGTGAACGCGACACCCCGGATGACATGCCCCCAGGTCGGCTGCATCACGGGGTGGAACTTCTCGTTCGCCACCTGGGTCGGCGTCGTGGCCGCCAGCTTGTCGGTGATCCCGACCAGTGCGTTCGGGTCGGCGCCCTGGTCGCCCGAGCCGCTCACCGTCGAGGTCGCCGCATAGAGCGAAACGGTCCCGTCCGGGTTGACCCGGCCGGTCAGGTTGCGCAGCCCGTCGGTGGCAGGCGCCCACGGCAGGTCGGTGCCGCTATCGGTGGTGTTCATCCCGGTCGGGTACTTGGCACCGCCGGGCCCTGGGAGGACCCTGTACGGCTGGCCCAGGTTCAGGCCGCTCTGCAGCGTGTAGTCCAGCTCCCACGACTGGCTCTGGGAGTTGAACGACCACTTCTGGATGCCGGCGGTCGTGGAAGCGGCGGCCGCCGTGTAGGTGTTGGTCGCGGCGTCGTAGGTATTGTCGCCCGCACCCTCGTCGGCGACATAGAGCGTGGTGGGGTTGGCGAACCACAGGCCGAAGGGGTAGTCGGAGGCGTCGGTCGCGCCCCTGGCGAGGCTGGTCGGGAAGCCCTTCAGGATGTCGGCGTTCGTCGGGGTGAGGCCCGGGTTCTTGGCCGTGAGGCCGAGCGCCGCGTCGCTGGTGCTGTAGGTCGGGGCGGTCCAGGTCTGGGCGCTGGGCAAGCTCGCCGTGCCCGACGGGAGCCCCACGCCGCCCGAGGAATTGGACGTTCCGTTGGGGTCGGCGAAGTAGACGGTGTTGACGCCGTTGCTACCGGATCCCTTGGTGAAGTAGACGACGCCGTCGTAGACGGCGATGCCCCGGTAGTTGTTGTCCTTGCCGGACTTGTCGGCGGAGTCTCCGAGCTCGGTGATGTTGAAGTCGCCGTAGGGGGTGGGGTTGCCCGGATTCTGCGCGGATTCGGGCGCGTCGGCGGGGGTGAGGATCTGCGACCCGGCGCCGGTCACCACGCCAGATGGCTCGGGGTTGGCGCCGTTGCCGGCGTTACCGACGGCGAAGATGGTGCCCTTGGGGCCATCCTCGGGATCGAGGACGGCGGCGCGGCCGTTGTCCCCGCTGAAGGCGTTGGTCTCCGTGAAGGCGAAGTTGCCTTTGGCGTCCACCTGGCCGACGGCGCGGTAGGTGGGGTTGGCCGGGTCGGCGATGGTCGGATCGA
>WQVT01000459.1 GCA_009785715.1 Acidimicrobiaceae bacterium
CATCACGAAGGGCCCGTAGCCGGCGTCGGGCGGGGAGTCGATCTGGGCCACGAAGAAGGTCCCCGGAGGGGTGGGTGTCCACGGCTCGCCGATTCCCACCGGGAAGTCGTCCGTCAACTTCCCTTTGACGTAGAGCTCCAGGTGGCGGGTGGTCAGGTTGACCACGATGGCGTCGGGGGTGGTCTGCAAGGTGGCGTCGGAGGCCGGGATCCAGGCCGTCGACTCATTGGGCCGCTGGGCCAGACGGACATCCAGCCAGCCCGGGGACTCGTTGATGACCGGAAGGGAGGAGACCACCCCGTACCAGGTGCCGGGGACGGTCTGTACCACTGGACCCGCGGGGGTGGCCGAGCCGGGGGTGTCACCCTTGAGCACCGCCACCGTCGTGGAGGCCGGCACGGAGACACCCGGAGCCACCGTGGTGGGTGGCGCGGTGGTCGGCGGCACCGTGGTGGGTGGCGCGGTGGTCGGCGGCACCGTGGTCGCGGGAATGGTGGTTGTGGTCGGCGCCGACCTGACTGCGCGGGCCACGTGGGCCGGGTTCTTGTCACGAGGCGCGGCGACCTGGTGGCTGCCGCCACAGCCCGCCACAACACCGGCGGCGGTGGCAAGTAACAGCGCGAGAGCGGGACGGCTGAAGCGCATGGGTTGTCCTCTCATCGCCGGGGACATCGGCCAGGCTATCGGTAGATCCAGCCCTTGACCAGCCTGAATGCTGACGAGCCCTCGCCGCGCCGATGCCATCTCGATACCTCCTCATCGGTCCTGGCTGGAGCACCGTGCCTTTCAGGCCGGTTGCTGCACCTTCGTTGAGCCAGGTCTCTCAGGCGCTCTAGATAGGGAAAGAACCACGAAACCAGACGGATGCGAGAACTTTGACTCGCACTGCACCTCAAGTGGTCGGTGTCGGGGGACTCGTGGGGGAGGTCGCGGGTGTCGTTGGCGGCTCCGTTGGCGGTGAAGTTGCCGGAGGCGTTGTCGGTGGGAGCGTCGTTGTTGGAATGGTTGTCGTGGACGCCTCCGTGGTCGTCGACGCCTCGGTGGTCGTGGTTGGAATGGTTGTCGTGGACGCCTCCGTGGTCGTCGACGCCTCGGTGGTCGTGGTTGGAATGGTGGTTGTCGTCGGTGTCAGATTGTTCGATCCGCTGGTGACGGCCAGCACGACAATGATCGCCGCGACGATGAGGACGGCCGCCACTCCGATGGCTATCCACACGTTGCGACTGCTCTTTCGCGGGCGGTACTGGTCGGTCCACGCCTGCCCGTCCCAGAATCGCTCGACCTTCGGAGAGCCGCCCGGATCGGGGTACCACCCCGCCGGCTGGGGTGGCCCCGGCGGCTGCCTCGGTTGGCCCGCACGGGTCTGAGCGGTCCAGGACGCTCCGTTCCAATAACGTTCGCTGGATCCCGGGAGGCTGGGGTCCGGGTACCACCCCGGCGGTCTAGCTTCTACCACGCCGTCACTCCCTCACTCTGACTGGACGCAGACAGACCTACCAAAGAATGGCATTGGCCGAGGCGATGCCCAGGTTGGGACCTATTCCCCATAAATAGGTCCGGATAAGCACTGCGGCTGGTGGCCTGCGTTGTCTTCTACTCCCCTGTGGGCTTCGCGTGCGCCTTCGGCCCGAACTACACGGTGCTGCTTGAGGTGGCGCAGGGAGTGGAAGGTGACGTGCGAGAGGTCGAGGTGGTCCAGCAGTGTCCGGAAGGCTCCGGTCACCCGGTCCGGCCGGTAGGGGGGTGCTGGCGTCGAGGTCCTGGGATCAGACGTAGGCGGTCGGGGAGAGCTCGACACCGGCGATGGCAGCCCGTTCGTCGGCCCGCTCCCGGTGACCACGGAGCAGGGCAACCGTCGAGGGGTCGAGGGCGATGCGGCGGGCCTGATGGGTCTTGGTGTCCTTGGTCAGGTGGTTGAGGCCCTAGGGGACGAGCAGTGCGGTGGCGGCGCGGGAGCAACAACCGGGTTCTGGAGCGATCGCACGGTAAGAACACGACCTTCCGGGCACCTTCCTTGCTGCCACCGGTTTGGTGGCGCTGCAACGGCCAACGAGGAAGGACTGGGGAAGACGGGCCCGTCATCATGAACCTGGTCGCCGTTCGAGAGGCGGGCTGGCGACGTCACCTCAGGAGGAACTTTTGATGTCTCGTCGATTCTTTCGCCGTTCCGGTGCCGCTCTTGCCGGGCTGGCCCTGTGCGGCGGTGTAGCCGTGGCCGGCGTGGCCGGGACGGGCACCGCGTCCGCCGACACCAGTCAGTACTACGCGATCACGCTCGGCGCCGAGTCGTCCGGCCTGGTCCTTGACGTGGCCGGGGCCTCCACCGATCCCGGCGCGCCGGTGATTCAGTGGTACTACAACGGCGGGGAGAACCAGGTGTGGAGTGTACCCGGACCCTTGCTACCCGGCGATATCGTGAATGCGAACAGCGGCATGTGTCTGACCACCGATGGGGTGGCGGGTGACCAGCTGTACCAGGAGCCCTGCGACGGGGCGCTTGTTCAATACCAAACGTGGTACGACTGGAGCGACTTGTACGGCCACGTTATGCAATTGGAGAGCCCGTATTGGGGTCTCTTTGTCGACGTGTACCAGAACAGCTACTCGCCGGGACCCATCGACGCCTGGTACCCGAACAATCAGCCCAACCAGTTCTTTGAACCAGGTCTCTCTTTTTCTTCGTAGGCACCGATCCCGGGTATTGAGCCCTGGGAGGCCTTCGGCCAAACGACGCTTGGTGGTGCTGGCACCACTGTAAAGACACATGTGGCCACGGTGTCGGAGCTGGAGGTCGCCCGTCATCATGAACCTGGTCGCGGTCTGACAGGCGGGCGTGCGACATCACACGGGAGGAAACTTTGATGTCTGTTCGATTCTTTCGCCGTTCCCGCGCCGTGGTGGCCGGGTTGGCTGCGGCCGGCTGATCGAGCTGAGGGTTGCGTGGCGTCTGCGGGGGCTTGGCGGTCGTCCTGCCGATGACCGTGGGGTCCGACGCAGGCGGGGCCTGCCCTCCGGGGGCGGCAGGCTTTGTGGAGGCGGGCAACGCCTGGCTGAATCTCGCTCTCAATCTGCCGAACGCCAAAGCGACTTCTCCGATCTCGTCTTACGGCGAACCGCCCCCGCAGGTCACTCATATGGATGGACCTGATGCCTGGCGCAACCGGAGCGGACGGCGC
>WQVT01000460.1 GCA_009785715.1 Acidimicrobiaceae bacterium
AGTGGACGTGCTGGAGCGGACGGACGGGACGCTCCTTGCCGTGTTCAACAGCCCCTACTGGCTGGACCGGGTCGAGGCCGACCATCCCGACTGGACGCTCGAGGCGATCGTCACGACCTGATCAACCTTCGGGCCGATCGCTCTCCGGGCTGATCACTCGTCGGGCGGGTCCTGCCGCCCGGGGAGGACCGCCCGCCCCGAGCCCCCGCCGCCGTTCGTCTTCGGGTCGTGCGGCAGGGTGCCGAGACGTGCCTCGATCCGGGAAACCGCGTCCTCCAGGCGTTCCAGCGCCTCGTCGAGGTCCTCGGTCGTGACCGTGTCGGCCACCGACAGTCGCACCGAGGTCAGCTCACGGGCGAGGAACTCGGCGTCGGACTGGGTCCGTGCCGCCACCTCGCGGTCGCGCTCGATGTTCAAGCGGTCCCGCTCGTCCTGGCGGTTCTGGGCGAGGAGGATCAGGGGCGCGGCGTAGGCCGCCTGGGTCGAGAAGGCCAGGTTCAGGAGGATGAACGGATAGGGATCCCAGTGGTGGATCAACCCGATCGTGTTCAACGCGACCCAGAACGCGACGACGAAGGTCTGGCCGACGATGAACTTGCCGGTCCCGAGGAACCGGGCGATGGTCTCGGAGAACCGACCGAAGGCGTCGGGGTCGTAGACGGGGCCGCTGCGCAGCGTCGTCCCCCGGGGCACCGACAACCGGTCGGTGGAGCTCTCCCTCCGGGTCCGGAGCGCCATGGCCGCTACCTCCTGCGCCGCCGCCAGCCCGCCGGCAGGGACCGGTCGAGCACGTCGTCCACGGTGATCGCCCCCACCAGCCGGCCGGCCTCGTCGCAGACGGCCAACCCGACCAGGTCGTAGGCGGCGAGCCGTTCAGCGACCTCGCTCTCGGCCAGCTCGGGGCGGACGAAGTCCGTGCTCTGGATGCACTCCCCGACCGGTACGGAGGGTGCCTCGCGCAACAGCCGTTGGAAACCGACGACGCCGAGGAAGCGACCGGTCGGCGTCGTCATCGGGCGCTCGCAGACGAACACCTGTGCCGCCTCGACCGCGTCGACGTCTGGGTTGCGGATCCGGGCGAGGGCCTCGGCCACCGTGTGGGACGGGGTCAGGATCACCGGCTGCGGCGTCATGATCCCGCCGGCGGTGGTGGCGTCGTAGCGGAGCAACCTCCGCAGCGTCGCCGCGTCCTCCCCCTCCATCTCCGCCAGCAGCTGGTCCCGCGTGGCGACGGGCATCTCGGCCAGCAGGTCGGCGGCGTCGTCGGGCTCCATCTCCTCGACCACGTCGGCGACGCGTTCCACCGACATGCCCTCGAGGAGCCTCACCTGGTCCTCCTCGCTCATCTCCTCGAGCAGGTCGGCCAGTTCCTCGTCGTCGAGGGCCTCGGTGAGCAGCCGCCGCCGCGCCGGGGTCATCGTGGTCACGGTGCGGGCGAGGTCCGTGGGGTGCAGGTCGACCAGCGGCGCCACCTGCCGCAGATCGACCCCCGTGTCCCAGAGTCCGGGGGTGTCGCTCCAGTCGACCGTCTCCCCGGTTCGCCGGCGCAGGGCCCGGGAGACGCCGAGCGCGACCCCGGTCACCAGCCAGGGCTCGGCACTGTCGGGGAAGGGAGCCAGGGCGATGTCCATCACCGACTGCCCGTCGACCGAGCGCTTGTACAGGTCGGAGGCCAGGAGCTCGGCCGGCTTCTGGCTGAAACGCTGGAGGTCGACGGTGCTCGCCTTGAGGCGCACGCCGCCCGCGTCCACCTCCGCGATGCGGCCGGCGTTCAAGAAGATCCTGCGCCGGTGGACCTCCGCCACCAGCCCGATGACGTGCGGGGCGCCACGAAGGGAGGGACGGATCACGACGTCTTCGACCCGCCCGATCTGCAGTCCGTCGACGTCGAGGAGTGACAATCCCCGCAGCCTCGATGCGTAGATCGGAAGACCGCCCACGGGCGGAGAATACTGGCTGCGAGCAGCCACGGAGCGAAGCCGACGGGTGCCGTTTGGGACGTGTGAGCGGGACAATACGAAAATTCCAGTCGGCACCCTCCGCTTCGGAGGGTGGCTGAGGGAGAAGGACGGCGAAGGGATACGTCTCATGGCCGGCCGGAACGCCCTGGGCGCCGGCAGCCGCCAGGCAGTGGGCCTGAAGGTCCCGCTCTAGTCACCCGACCGGAGCGGGATCGCCCGGGTTCAGTTGACCCGGGTCTCGGAGGTACTGGGAGGCTCGGCGTCACGTTTACTCATGCCGACCACCTCCATTCCCTTTCGTTCTCTGTCCGCCCGCCACATGGCGAGCGCCAATGCATTCTATGGCCGACCGACGCCGGTCCTGCGGCGCCGGCCTGCCCCGTTTGCCCTCGGGTACCCTCTCCCGGCCATGCCCACCATCCGGCGAGCGACCGCTCTGGACATCGACGCCGTCGTGGCGCTCGTCACCTCGGCCTACCGGGGGGAGGCGAGCCGGGAGGGGTGGACCACGGAGGCCGACTGGATCGACGGGGAACGCACGAACCCCGACGAGGTGGGGCGCATCATCGCCGGCCCCAACAGCGTCATGCTGCTCGCCGAGGACGAGGATGGGCGGACATTGGAGGCCTCCTGCCAGCTGGCCCGGAGCGCTCCCGGCGTGGCCTACTTCGGGATGTTCGCCGTGCGTCCCGACCTGCAGGGCACGGGGATCGGGAAGTGGCTGCTCGCCGAGGCCGAAGGCTTCGCCCGCCGCAACTGGGACGCCGGGCTGATGCGGATGACGGTGATCAATGTCCGGGCCGAGCTGATCGAGTGGTACGCGCGGCGGGGATACCGGCCCACGGGGGAGACCGAGCCGTTCCCGTACGGCGAGCCCGCGTTCGGGGTGCCGAAGGTGCCGAACCTGCATTTCACCGTGCTCGCCAAGTCGCTGGCCGCGGACGACTGAGGCCCACCCATCGTTGAGAAATAGCGTGGGGAGATGGCCGGCGTCGAACCCCCTTTGCCCAACGCTTCCTCACTGACGGTCCACCGTCTCCGGGTGACCCTGCTCGACGTCAGCCCACCGGTCTGGCGCACGTTCTTGGTCCCGAGCGCCCTCCCGCTCTCGACGCTGCACGGGATCGTCCAGATCGTGATGGGGTGGGAGAACGTTCACCTGCACGAATGGGAGGTCGGCGGGGTCATCTACGCGTCGCCCGAGGAGG
>WQVT01000461.1 GCA_009785715.1 Acidimicrobiaceae bacterium
CCGCGCCGACCGGATGGGCAACGTCGAGTTCCGCGGCGCCAACAACCACTTCGGCCCGAGCTTCGCCAAGGCGGCCAGGATCGCCATCGTGGAGGTGGACGAGATCGTCGAACCGGGCGAGATTCCCCCCGAGCGCATCGGCCTCCCCGGGATCTTCATCGCCCGCGTCGTAAAGAAGAACGTGGAGAACACCGTCCCCAAGTTCGGCGGCCGCCGCCCGACCGACGTCGCCCGCGAGTACAACGGCAAGCCCGGTTGGACCCGCCTGCAGATGGCGGAGGTGGCCGCCTCGACCCTCCCCGAGCACAGCTACGTCAACCTCGGCCTCGGCATCCCGACCCTCGTCTCGTCCTTCGTCGCCGGGCGCGACATCGTCTTCCACGGCGAGAACGGCATCCTCGGTTACGGCGAGATCGTCGACGACCCCGACCAGTACCCCGACGTGTTCAATGCCGGTGGCCAGCCCGTCTTCCCCAACCCCGGGATCGCCTACTTCGACAGCGTGACGGCCTTCGAGATGGTCCGCTCGGGACGGGTGCACGTGGTCGGGCTCGGGGCCTACCAGGTCGACGCCGAAGGGAGCGTGGCGAACTGGGCCACCTCCGAGATGATCGGCGGCGGCATCGGCGGCGCGATGGACATGGTGGCGTCGAGCAAGACCACCGTGATGGTGCTCATGGAGCACCGCGACTCGAAGGACCGGCCGAAGGTGCTCGAGCGCTGCACGTACCCGATCACGGGGAAGGCATGCGTGGACGTCCTGGTCACCGACCTCGCCCTGTTCCGTCGGGTCGATGGAAGGCTCAAGGTGTACAAAGTGGCGCCGGGGTTCACGGAGGCCGAGGTGCTCGCCCTGACCGAGATGCGTTAGGCCGCCAGGCCGTAGCGCCGGCGAGCGTCGCACCCGGACCGGGGTCGCCCGGCGTTAACGGTGCCGCAAACCGTCTCTACGGCAGGTTCTGGCACAGTTAACGAGCCCACTCCCGGGAGCGGAGGCGGGCGATCCGCTCCTGGGTGGAAGGGTGGCTCGAGAACAGGCGGGCCATCTGGTCGCGCCCGCCGGCGAGGGGGCTGACGATGTACAGCGGCGCCATCTCGGGGCGGACGCCCTGCATGGGCACCTGCCGGGCCCCGTTTTCCAGCTTGGCCAGGGCCCGGGCCAGCGGTTCGCCGTCGCCGATGAGCCGGGCACCGGAGCGGTCGGCCTGGAACTCCCTGCTCCGTGACAGCGCAAGCTGCAGGAGGGCGGCGGCCAGGGGGGCGAGGATCAGCATCGCCAGAAGCCCGAAGATGTTCTGACCCTGGTTCTCGCGATTCCCGCCGAAGAACAGGCCGGCCCATGCCGCCATGCGGGCGAGGAGCGTGATGGCCATGGCGATCGCGGCCGCCACCGAGGCGATCAGGATGTCGCGGTTGCCGACGTGGCTGATCTCGTGCGCCAGCACCCCCCGCAGTTCGTCCCAGGTGCAGATCTGCAGGATCCCCGCCGTGACCGCCACCGCGGCGTGGTGCGGGTTGCGACCGGTGGCGAATGCGTTGGGCTGCTGGTCGGGGGTGATGTACAGGCGCGGCATGGGCATGCCCGCCCGCTGGGTCAGGTCGCGCACGATGGCGTAGTACTCGGGCATCTCGGCCTCGGTGACCGGACGGGCCCGGGCGGCCTTGATCGCGATGGTGTCGGAGAACCAGTAGGACGCGCCGCAAACGCCCACGCCCAGGACGAGCCCGATGATGAGGCCGTCCGTGCCCCCGAGCACCCCGCCGATGGCGATGAACAGCGCACCGAGCCCCGCCAGCAGAGCAGCGGTCTTGACTCCGTTCAAGTTCACGAGTCCCTCTTTCCTCCGAGCGGCGCCTGCCTCACCATCATGGTGCCAGCCCTGGCTGACAAAGATGTGGGAAAGCCACAAGGAGTGATTAAGAAATCGCGCGATAGGTGGGCGGGTGGCGATACGCCGGCCGGATAGTAAGGTCCACCGACGGGGCCGTGCTTGGTGCCAGCCGACTTGTGCCGCCTACTATGCGCCCTTTGCCGTTCTGGCTGACGATGCGCCAGGCGAAACAAATTGAAGGATGGATACGTGAGGGTCTTAGGGAAACACAGTCTGTTCAGCAAAGGCGTGGCGATCGCCGTGGCGGGGATCGCGTTTGTGACGCTGGGCGGAACGGCTGGGGCCACCACGGCGGCCGGGAAGCAATACGAAAAGATCGTCGCCCCTTTCAACAAGCTGGCGAATGCGCCGGCCGCTCCAGCCGTCCCGAAGTTGCGCGGCACCATTGCCGGCACCGAGAAGAAGTTGCGCTCGGCGCACTGGCCGTCCAACGCAAACAAGGACGTGAAGCTGCTGGCGAAGGATCTGCAATCCGTCGAATCGCTATTCGTGGCCGAGGCGAAGGCCAAGTCGACGAAATACAAGCCCACGCCCTCGCAGGCTGCCGCTGCCCTCAAGTTCCTGGGCCAGATCACCAGGGTGCACAAGGACCTCGGGCTGCCCGCCTCGAACGAACAGGGCCTGTAGCGCGGTAACCGCCGGGCGTGAGGGGGAAGGATGAGCGTATGCCTCCGCACCCGATCACGCCTGACGAACTGCACGAGCTGTTGACCTCCACGGACCCGGCGCGAACCGGGGTGCTCGCCACCGTTCGCGACGACGGGCGGCCACACGTCGTGCCTATCTGGTTCGTGCTCGACGAATCTGACGGGTCGTTGGTGTTCAACACCGGCGTCGGATCCGTGAAGGGCCGCAACCTCGCCAGCCAGGGCCGGGCGGCCATCTGCGTCGAGACCACGGAGCCTCCGTACACCTTCGCCATGATCGAAGGCCGGGTCACGCTCAGCGAGGACCCTGCCGAGCTGCTCACCTGGGCCACCCGCATCGGTACCCGCTATGTGGGCCCCGAGCGGGGCGAGGAGCTCGGCAAGCGCAACGGCGCGCCCGGCTCGTACGTGGTCCGCGTGCACCGGGACAAGGTGACGGGCCTGGCGGATCTGTAGTGAGAGCGCCGGGGGCGTGATCAGCCGCCGGTGATGCCCACCACCGGGCGGACCAGCGGCGTGCCGCCCATCGACCCGTCGAACCGGGCGTCGCCGAAGACGAACACGCCGCCGTCCGAGGCCGTCATGAGGTACCCAGCACCGCTGGCCGTGGGGATCATGCCCAC